>JBBSLN010000312.1:0-3670 GCA_038255205.1 Flavobacteriales bacterium | reverse complement strand
TTTCTTATGGTTACAAAAACAACGCCAGCTATTAGTTTATGCCCAATCTGTCATAATATGAATTATCGCTCGACAAAAACTCCATCAATTGAATAGTAAAAGTATTGAATTTAAATTAATCTATTTAGTTTAATCGCTACCAATAAAAAAGACGCCATGATAGGCGTCTTTTTACATACTATATTTAGAGTTTAATTCCCGACCAAAGAAGCTCTTGCCCCTCCAGAGACAAATAAAGCTCTCATTCTTGAGTTTTGACCTTTAGAGAACATATACATGCAATCGTCATATACGTAATCCATATAGTTCATGGTCATATCAGCAGATTGACACTTAACTGTTGGATATGATGGACACCCATAGTTAGGGCCGTCAGAAGAAGGCGTATCAGCTACAAAGTCGTCTTGTCTACATCTCCCATCTCCCCAAATATGACGAAGGTTCAACCAGTGACCTACTTCATGGGTTGCAGTTCTACCTTGTCCATATACACCGCCTGTTTGACCAAAGTAATCCGTCCCAATCACAACTCCATCGGTTGCTGCTGGGCCTCCTGGAAATTGTGCATATCCTAAAATTCCTCCTCCGATCTCACATACCCAAATATTAAGGTGTGTTGATGGAGTTGTGACATTAATACCACCTTGACTAGCATATTTCATGGCATCATTAGTACCCCAAGATGTTTTGCTGTTCACAACTCTATTCACTCCAGCGAGCGTAAAGGAAATTGCGCAATTTGCCACTTTATCCGAAAATTCAGCTGGAAGATTGCTTAAATTTGAATTGTTGTTGTTAAAATCCTGGGTTAAAACTGAGATCTGCGAATTGATCTGTTGCGTTGTCACTCTGCCAGCACTTGTTTCAATGATGTTAACAATTACAGGAATAGAAACAGCACTTGTGTAAGTAGGCGCTGGAACTGTTCCGCCGCCGCCGCCAGAAGGTGGTTTGCCTTTACCGTTAGTTTGTGTTCTTGTTTTAAGTTCGATATCATACATTTTTTTGTACAAGCCTTTATTTTCATTTAGCAATCTGTTTAGATTAACCATAGAATAGCAGGACTTAGAATCAGTATTTGACGCCATTCTTGCAGCCTCATCCTGATTAGCATCAGTATAAACATAAAAATCACTCATGTCGACCGTCTCTTGTTCTAGATTCGGAACTTGTTCATCTTTGTTACAAGATGTAAAAACCATGGCTAGGGCTGCCATACCTAAAAATACTTTTTTCATTCTTATATATTTTAGTTAAAATTTTCGCTCAATGTAAACCATTTTTCCGGTATAAATTAACTTTATTTTAACTTTTTTTAATTAAAATTTAAAATCTCTCTTGGACACAAAAAAAGCACCCTTTTTTTAAGGTGCTTTATAGTATGTAATTGGTCATTAATTGTTTATATCAACATTCTTTGAGCTTTTTTAACACCTTCAACCAAGGCATCAATCTCTTGTTTAGTATTATAAAATGCGAAAGACGCCCGAATCGTACCAGGAATTTTATAGAAATCCATAATCGGCTGTGCGCAGTGATGCCCTGTTCTGACAGCTATACCCATTTTATCGAGAATAGTGCCTACATCATAAGGATGGATACCTTCTAGATTAAACGAGACCACAGATGTTTTATTTTTGGCAGTGCCGTAAATTTTGAGACCTTCTATTTCCAACAACTTTTGGGTTGCATACTCTAGAAGTTCGTGCTCATAATTAGCAATTGCTTCAAATCCTATATGATTCATATAGTCGATAGCCGCTCCGAAAGCGATGCCGCCACAGATGTTTGGTGTTCCTGCTTCGAACTTATGTGGCAAATCCGCGTAAGTGGTTTTCTCAAAAGTGACTTCTGCAATCATTTCTCCACCACCTTGATAGGGAGGTAATTTTCGCAACCATTCTTCCTTTCCATATAACATTCCAACACCTGTTGGACCACAAATTTTGTGGGCAGAAGTGACATAAAAATCAACGTCCAAGGCTTGTACATCAGGCTTTAGATGCGGACAGGCTTGAGCGCCATCAACTAAAACAACTGCACCAACTGCATGTGCTTTTTTGATGATTTCTTCTACAGGATTGATGGTTCCCAAGGCATTCGAAATATGATTGACGAACACCATTTTTGTTTTATCAGACAGCAGTTTGTCATATTCGGACATTACCAATTCACCTTGTTGGTTCATTGGGATGACTTTCAATGTTGCGCCACTTCGTTCGCAGAGCATTTGCCAAGGCACGATATTACTGTGATGTTCCAAAGCGGACACCAAAACTTCATCACCTTTTTTTAGAAATGACGAAAACCCATTTGCCACCAAATTAATGCCATGGGTTGTTCCTGACGTGAGGATAATTTCGTGTTTGTGTTTGGCGTTGAAATGCGCTTGAATGGTGTTACGAGCATGCTCATATTTGTCCGTTGCTTCTTGACTTAAGGTATGAACACCACGATGGATATTCGCGTTGTAGTTTGAATAATAATCTACAATGACATCAATGACCTGTTTTGGGGTCTGCGAGGTTGCGGCATTATCAAAATAGACCAAGGGTTTGCCGTTGACTTTTCTTGAAAGTATGGGGAAGTCTTTTCTGATTGTATCGATTGGGAACATTATTAAATTTTTAGTTTTTCTGGATTCTGTCTACTATCCCAAATAGTTAGGATAAAAATCATATCATTTGAAATTTCATAAAACATTAACTAATCGTGAACGATTTTTTTTCTCACACCTTTATCTGAAGTAGGTCTACCAATTTCGGGATAGCGATATGATTTTTGTCGCTTCTTTAAAAAGAAAGTGAAGTTTGACACTTTAGGCTTTAGAATTATTTCGATTCGTCCAATATTCAAAAAAAGAGTTTCTATCTTTTTTGACTCTTTCGGTCCAAATTATTTTTTTAACCATTGCTCAAATTCGGCTTTCACTTCTTCATCCGAAGAATATCGTCCTTTTTTAATGTCTTCCTACGCTTCTACAATAGCATTCTGTAGTTCCTCGTTAAGTTGGTATACATCAGCATTATTCGGTTCATGCAGGTTCAGGAATCGGTGAATTTCTTCAAGCATTTCAGTACTGTCTGTGGCTTGAATTTTATTGATAAGTGTGCTTTTTAAATTGACGATATCCATGATTAAGAAATTTTAAATCTAAAATACGATATTATTTTTTCATTCGGGATTTTTAGCCCAGATAGCAGTGGCATCCTTTTTTGCTTTCCTTCAAAGCAAAAAAGATAGAACGGATAGCTGGAAACAGCTCCTAAAAATCTTAAAGGTCAAACCCGATCTTAACTCCTAATTTCGTTGCAATAATATTTGTAATCCGCTGCTTAATTTCTGGGATTTTTACCGAGCTCAATACATTGTTACTAAACGCATACATCAACAACGCCTTCGCTTCCTTTTCTGGAATCCCTCGCGAACGCATGTAAAACATCGCGTTTTCGTCCAATTGACCTATTGTACATCCATGTGAACATTTCACATCATCTGCAAAAATTTCCAATTGAGGCTTAGTGTTGATACTTGCTTTATCACTTAATAAAATATTGTTATTTGCCTGAAAGGCATTGGTTTTTTGGGCTTCTTTATTAACCAACACTTTGCCGTTAAAAACACCTGTTGAAGAATCGCCAAAAATACCTTTGTAATCTTGATGGCTTTC
>JBBSLN010000311.1:0-3673 GCA_038255205.1 Flavobacteriales bacterium | reverse complement strand
TCCACATTCATTAAAAGGAAATAATGATTTATTGACCTTAACACAACCGAATGCCATAGCAGATGTACACGCCAAGTATTTTGAAGCTGGAGCTGATATTGTAGAGACCAATACGTTTTCGGGTACGACTATCGGAATGGCCGATTATCATATGGAGGATTTGGTCTATGAATTGAATTTTGAATCGGCTCGAATTGCCAAAGAAGTGGCAGAAAAATTCACTAAAGAAAATCCAAATCAACCGCGTTTTGTTGCCGGAAGTATCGGGCCGACCAACAAGACTGCAAGCCTATCACCAGACGTAAATCGACCAGAATATCGCGCCATCACATTCGATGAATTGCGAATCGCCTACAAACAGCAAGTTGAAGCATTAATTGATGGCGGAGTAGATGTATTATTGGTAGAAACTATTTTTGATACCTTGAATGCAAAAGCGTGCCTGTTCGCAATTGAAGAAGTCAAGGAAGACCGTAACATTGACATTCCAGTAATGGTGTCTGGAACTATAACAGACGCTTCAGGAAGAACCTTATCAGGACAAACCGTTGAAGCGTTTTTGGCATCTATATCACATGTCCCATTATTAAGTGTTGGCTTTAATTGCGCACTGGGAGCAGAACAATTGAAACCGTATTTACAACGCTTGTCCAACGAAACTGAATTTTATACATCAGCCTACCCAAATGCGGGTTTACCAAATGCTTTTGGTGAGTATGACCAATCGGCAAAAGAAATGCAGGATTTGGTGGAAGATTATCTAAAAGATGGTCTTATTAACATTATTGGCGGTTGTTGCGGAACAACCCCAGACCACATCAAAGCAATTGCAGATGTGGCCAAAAATTATAAACCAAGAAAAAGCCCATCCCTAAATCCCTTCCCAGTAGGAAGAGACTTTTAACGATTTGCAGATGAACCAAAGTATGAATGATAAAACAAAAAAGGCCTCGTCCCATTGGGGAAAGGTTGGAGAGGGGCAAAAATATCTAACATTATCAGGCCTCGAACCACTCGTCGTCACACCAGAAAGCAATTTCATAAACATAGGCGAACGCACCAACGTCACAGGTTCACGTAAGTTTTTAAGACTAATAAAAGACGGAAATTATAACGAAGCTTTAGAGGTTGCCAGACATCAAGTGGATGGTGGTGCCCAAATCCTCGATGTCAATATGGATGAAGGCATGCTGGATGGTGTCTATGCGATGACGAAGTTTTTGAATTTGATAGCCTCGGAACCTGATATTTCCAGAATTCCTATCATGATTGATAGCTCTAAATGGGAAATAATCGAGGCCGGATTGAAAGTGGTGCAAGGAAAATCAGTCGTCAATTCCATCAGCTTAAAAGAAGGCGAAGAGGCATTTATTCATCATGCCAAATTGGTCAAACGTTACGGGGCCGCGGTCGTCGTGATGGCTTTTGATGAAGATGGCCAAGCGGATACTTATGAACGCAGAATTGAGATTTGTGAACGTTCTTATAGAATATTGGTAGACATTGTCCACTTCGCACCACAGGACATCATTTTTGACCCAAATATTTTCCCTGTCGCTACAGGAATGGATGAGCATCGTAAAAATGCTTTGGATTTCTTTAATGCCACCAAATGGATTCGTGAAAATCTACCATATGCCAACGTTTCAGGAGGTGTTAGCAATGTGTCTTTTTCTTTCAGAGGGAATGATACGGTTCGAGAAGCCATGCATGCCTCTTTTTTATATCACGCCATTCAACATGGAATGAATATGGGTATTGTCAACCCGGCAATGTTGGAAGTGTATGACGAAGTCAATAAAGAATTGATGGAATTGGTGGAAGATGTGTTGTTTGATAGAAAAGAGGATGCTACCGAACGCCTATTGGATTATGCCGAAACAGTAAAAGACATTCGCATAGGGGCAGGTCGCGACCTGACCAACTTGGAATGGCGAAACAATCCGTTACAGGAAAGAATTACACACGCCTTAGTAAAAGGTCTCGATGCCTTTATCATTGAAGATGTTGAAGAAGCACGATTGGAAAGTGCGCGACCTATTGAAGTCATTGAAGTCCATTTGATGATTGGGATGAACGTTGTTGGTGATTTGTTCGGCAGCGGAAAAATGTTCTTGCCACAAGTAGTTAAATCGGCACGTGTGATGAAAAAAGCAGTGGCCTATTTACAGCCATTTATAGAAGCAGAAAAAGATGGTAAGCAAGAATTTTCAGGACGTATTTTAATGGCGACTGTAAAAGGCGATGTACATGACATTGGAAAAAATATTGTGAGTGTCGTTTTAGGTTGTAATAACTATGAAATTATTGATTTAGGTGTGATGGTGCCGCCTGAAAAAATTATTGAAACTGCCATTAGAGAAAATGTAGACATCATTGGATTGAGCGGATTGATAACGCCTTCCTTGGATGAAATGGTATATCTGTCGAAAGAAATGGAAAAGAAAAATCTCAATATTCCATTGATTATTGGTGGTGCAACAACATCCAGAGCACATACATCTGTGAAAATTGCACCGAATTACCATCATACCGTAGTACATATAAACGATGCTTCAAGAGCTGTGACCGTTGTTGGGAATTTATTAAAAAAAGACAATAAAATCTATAAAGAGCAAATCAGGGAAGAATATGATAAGTTCCGCGAACAATTTTTAAATCGAACTAAAGAAAAGGAGTACTTTTCAATTGAAGAAGCAAGAAAGAACAAATTTAAAATCGATTGGAATTCATCAGAAATCACAAAACCAAAACAATTGGGAATTCAAGTGATTGAAGATTTAGACATCACTAAATTGGAAGAATTCATAGATTGGAGTCCTTTCTTTAGAAGTTGGGATTTACATGGTCGCTATCCTGATATTTTAACAGATGAGGTAGTTGGTGAACAAGCCCAAGAATTATTTTCAGATGCAAAAGTCCTTTTGAAGCGTATTTTTGATGAAAAATTATTGAAAGCAAAAGGCATTTTCGGTCTATTTCCCGCAAACAGCATCAATGACGATGACATAATAGTATCTACTGTCCATTCGAGCGGAGTCGAGAACCACACTGAAAAACAAACTTTAAACTTCTTAACCCTTCGTCAACAATCCAAAAAGAGAGAAGGCGTTCCGAATATCGCTTTGGCGGATTTCATTGCACCAAAAGATTCTGGAATACAAGATTACATAGGAGCTTTCTGTGTCAGTACAGGATTTGGAACGGATGAATTGGCAAAACAGTTTGAAAAAGACCTTGATGATTACAATTCCATCATGATTAAAGCATTGGCAGACCGTTTGGCGGAAGCCTTTGCGGAATATTTGCATAAAGATGTACGAACGAATCATTGGAGTTATGCGCAGGATGAGAAATTATCCAATGATGAGTTAATCAAAGAAAATTATAAAGGTATTCGTCCAGCCCCAGGTTATCCAGCATGTCCTGACCATTTGGAAAAAACCACCATTTGGAAGTTGCTAAGTGTCAAAGAAAAAATTGGAGTAGAATTGACGGAAAGCCTTGCCATGTGGCCAGCAGCAAGTGTGAGTGGATACTATTTTGCCAATCCGGAAGCTAAATACTTCGGACTTGGGAAAATAGACAAAGACCAATTAAAAGATTATGCCAAACGGAGAAATATCAGCTATGACGAAGCGGAAAAATGGTTGAATCCAAATTTGGCTGAATA
>JBBSLN010000310.1:0-3678 GCA_038255205.1 Flavobacteriales bacterium | reverse complement strand
TTATCTCTGTTTTTGTTTTTTATGCCTCTTAATCCTTCACCAATACTTTCAACGAATTGACTGGTTGTGGCATAAATAATAAAGTTGGGAGGAAGTTCTTTGAGTTTTTTCTCAGCAATTTGATTGGATGAAATAAGCAAAGATCCATCATCTGCAATCAATTATTCGCAGGTCGAGAGAAAATAGGAGCTTTCCGAAATTTTTTTCGTATAGTTGAGTTTGAAATCCTTGAACAAATCGTTGAGACGATTATCAATAAGATAGACTTGTTGGTCTTCCCATTGATTCTCCTTTAAAATATCCTGAAGACTGGTTTGTATTTCCTGCATGTTTTCACAATACAAGAACTTTCCGCCATTTGCTTTAAAATTTATGGTAAATTTTTCGTCAATTGGCAGCTTTATTTCAGGCATATACTTGCCTCGCTCTTCGTTTTTTATGTTGTCTCCTTCACTATCCTTTAAGCCGAAGATTTTACGAAATAGACTCATCCAATGCTTACTATTAACCTAGTTCCTAATACGATTATATCAAATATAAAAAAACTTAAACTATCTAAAGATAAATTTAAGTTTTTTATAATTATAATGACATTTCTTACTTTAAAAAATCATCTTTGATTTCTTCTTTTGAAACATCTTCACTTTTGCTGTCTGCCTCATCAATGGCATCTACAGTAATCGTGTTATTTGATTTTTTCTTAACGTCTTCAAGGAGTTCCTCTTTTTCGTAAGGACGTTTTCCGAATATTTTTTCCAAATTATCCTTGAAAATGACTTCTTTTTCCAAAAGCACTTCTGCCAATTCAGTTAATTTATCTTTATGTTTTTCTAACAACTGAATCGCTCTTTGATACTGTGTTTCAATAATATCAGAAATCTCCTTATCAATAAGTTCGGCAGTTTGCTCACTGTATGGTTTGGTAAATCCGTACTCATTCTGACCTGAAGAATCATAATATGTGAGATTTCCAACTTTGTCACTTAAACCATAAATAGTAACCATAGCTCTGGCCTGTTTGGTAACTTTTTCAAGATCGCTCAAAGCACCAGTTGAAATTTTATCGAAGATAACCTTTTCCGCAGCTCTTCCTCCAAGTGCAGCGCACATTTCGTCAAGCATCTGTTCCGTTCTGACAATCAATCGTTCTTCTGGCAAATACCATGCAGCACCAAGGGAACGTCCACGAGGTACAATGGTAACTTTTACTAAAGGTGCGGCATGTTCTAACATCCAACTGATGGTCGCGTGGCCAGCTTCATGAAATGCAACAGCACGTTTTTCTGATGGTGTAACAATTTTGTTTTTCTTTTCCAATCCACCAATAATTCTATCAACAGCATCCAGGAAGTCTTGTTTATCAACAGCTTTCTTGCCTTTACGAGCTGCAATTAAAGCCGCTTCATTACACACATTGGCAATATCAGCACCAGAAAAACCAGGAGTTTGACGTGCAAGAAAATCAATATCCAAGTCTTCGGATTTTTTAATCGGTCTTAAGTGGACTTCAAAAATCTCTTTACGCTCTCTGATGTCTGGTAAGTCAACAAAAATCTGTCTGTCAAAACGACCTGCGCGCATTAATGCTTTATCCAGTACGTCAGCTCTGTTGGTGGCTGCAATTACAATAACATTTGTATTTGTTCCAAATCCATCCATTTCTGTCAAGAGTTGGTTAAGTGTATTTTCGCGCTCATCATTAGAACCTGAAAAATTATTTTTTCCTCTAGCCCTTCCAATGGCATCAATTTCATCAATAAAGATGATGGCAGGCGATTTTTCTTTTGCTTGTTTAAACAAATCTCTTACACGAGACGCCCCAACACCAACGAACATCTCCACAAAATCTGAACCAGACAACGAGAAGAAAGGAACTTTTGCTTCACCGGCAACAGCTCTCGCCAATAAGGTTTTTCCAGTTCCCGGAGGGCCTACAAGAAGCGCTCCTTTTGGAATTTTCCCCCCTAAAGAGGTGTATTTTTCCGGATTTTTAAGAAAATCAACTATTTCTTGTACTTCTTCTTTGGCTCCTTCCAAACCCGCTACATCCCTAAATGATGTTTTTACATCTATATTTTCATCAAAAAGTTTTGCTTTTGATTTTCCTATATTAAAAATTTGTCCACCTGCACCGCCTCCAGCACCAGATGACATGCGTCGCATGATAAAAATCCATACACCAATAATGAGTACGAATGGGAGCAATGTTAACAAAAAGTCACCCCAAACATTGTGTTCGGTTTCAAAGGTGACCTTTGTATTGGTCAAATTGTTTTCCTCGATGGTATTGTTTGTTTTCTCTTGAAAGAGTGCTAAGTCTCCGAACTCAAATTTATAATTAGGAGGAGGAGTCAATGTAGGTAAAATCGTGTTTGGCTTTGTTTTCTTGTGCTTTTCGGACTGTAAGGCATCATTCGTTAAATATACTTTTGCCTCGCGGCTATTAACGATTTCAACCTTGGCAACTTCGCCATTTTTTAGATAATCAAAAAATTGTGAAGGTGTTGTGGTAGCAACATCCTGCCCGCCAAAACCACCAGAGAATATTTGAATACCAAAAAATGCGGCGATGATGATGCCATAAATCCAATACGGATTTAATTTTGGTTTTTTATTTGGAGTCTTATTATCGTTTGCCATATGTTCTTTTAGTAACTTGTTTCTATAACGGTAGTTTTTGCATCGCCCCAAAGGCTCTCAATATCATAATATTGTCTGATATGTTTTTGAAACACATGCACGACAACATTCACATAATCCATCAAAACCCATTCGGCGTTGTCACTACCTTCAACATGCCATGGATGATCTTTGAGTTCTTTGCTAACCTTTTTTTGGACGGAATTGACAATGGCGTTTACTTGTGTATTAGAAGTCCCTTCGCAAATAATGAAATAATCACAAACAGTATTTTCCAATTCCCTCAAATCAAGAATTTTAATATCTTTTCCTTTTACATCTTCAATACCACCCAATATTACTGTTATCAACTGGTCTGCGTTATTAATGTTTTTCGCCATCAAATTAATTTACAATTTTGTGCAAAGTTATTATTTTTTTAGTTCTTTTGAGCTTTTATTAGTCATAAGATAACCTTAATTTTCTTAAACTCGCTGTGCATGCGTATAATCAAACTTGATGCCATTGATTCTACCAATTCTTTTTTGCGACAATTGAGTTCCAGTGAACCAGTTGAGGATTTTACTGTAGTGGTTGCCAATCATCAAACCAAGGGTAGAGGTCAGATGGGTACGCAATGGTCTTCGCAAGAATCAAAAAACCTTACTGTTAGTGTCTTTAAGGATGTTTCGTGTTTAAAGGTTGAACATAGTTTTTATATAAGTATCGCGGTGTCTTTAGCACTTTTGAAGGCATTGGAATTGCATCAAATAAAAAAATTGAAGGTAAAGTGGCCTAACGACATTTTGTCAGACAAGAAAAAGGTTGCAGGAATTTTAATTGAGAATGTTATAAAGCAAAATCGATTGCAAGCCTCTATCATTGGTTTTGGCATGAATGTAAATCAAACGGAGTTTATAGGTCTACCAAATGCATCTTCATTACGACTACTTACCGGGAGAGTGTTTGATTTGGATGAAATAATGCATGAAATCTTAAGGCAATTGAAATTGCATTTTCAATTATTGGAAACTGGTCAATTGAATCATTTGAAACGAG
>JBBSLN010000309.1:0-3678 GCA_038255205.1 Flavobacteriales bacterium | reverse complement strand
ATACGAAGCAATTGGTTATATTTCGCCATACGATCACTACGTGAAGCCGAGCCAGTTTTTATCTGCCCTGTATTTAACGCAACTGCTAAATCAGCAATGGTGTTATCTTCCGTTTCACCAGAGCGATGAGACATTACAGAAGTATAACCAGCATTATGAGCCATATTAACGGCTGCAATTGTTTCTGTCAAGGTTCCAATTTGGTTCACCTTTATTAAAATGGAGTTTGCTATTCCTTCTTTAATACCTCTTGACAAGCGTTCAACATTTGTCACGAATAAATCATCACCTACCAACTGTACTTTGTGCCCTATTTGTTCGGTTAGATATTTCCAACCGTCCCAATCATTTTCATCCATACCATCTTCGATGGAAATAATAGGGTAATTTGAAGCTAATTCTGCCAAATAATCAGCTTGTTCTCTGCTTGTTCTTACTTTTCCGGTATCACCTTCGAATTTTGTATAATCATATTTTCCATCGACGTAAAATTCTGCAGCAGCGCAATCTAGAGCGATCATGACATCATCTCCTAATTTGTATCCTGCATTATCCACAGCTTTTTTAATGGTGTCTAATGCATCTTCGGTGCCGCCAGCAAGATTGGGTGCAAAACCACCTTCGTCGCCAACTGCAGTGCTCAAACCTCTATCGTGCAATACTTTTTTAAGATGGTGAAAAATCTCTGTTCCCATTTGCATGGCATGTGTAAAGTTCTTCGCTTTTACTGGCATTACCATAAATTCCTGAAACGCAATAGGCGCATCACTATGCGAACCGCCATTGATGATGTTCATCATGGGTACAGGTAATGTATTTGCAGATACGCCACCAACATAACGATACAAAGGCATTCCCAATTCGTTCGCCGCAGCTTTAGCAGCAGCTAGGGAAACTCCGAGAATTGCATTCGCCCCTAATTTTGATTTATTTTTTGTTCCGTCCAAATCAATCATGATCTGGTCAATTTGATTTTGCGCAAATACTGACGTTCCCAATAGTTCTTTAGCAATGACCGAATTAACATTATCAACAGCTTTCATAACTCCTTTACCCATATAGGCTTTCCCTCCGTCGCGCAATTCAACAGCCTCGTGTTCACCTGTTGAAGCACCAGATGGAACAGCGGCACGTCCCATAATTCCGTTTTCTGTTACGACATCGACTTCTATGGTTGGATTGCCTCGTGAATCAAAAATTTGTCTTGCGTGAATGTTGATGATAATACTCATAATTGTTTGTTGTTTTTGGTTCGTTGTTCGTTTATTGGAACATGTTACTTAATTTTGGTTATTAATCGAAACCTGCCAGGCTTTGCAAAACTTGCAGGTTAAGATATTGTAAATTTAAGAAATTGTTAGGCTAAATGCTGCAAACCTGTTTGAGAATTGCATTTAAAATTAACTATAATGTTTTCGTCATTGAAAAACCTCAAAGAATTTTAAGTTTCCTTGAGGTTTTTATATCATTTATTTTTTAGGTTCTCAATAAATTGGTCAAAGAGATACGACGCATCATTCGGTCCAGGACCGGCTTCCGGATGATATTGAACCGAAAAACAGTTCTTTGATTTCATTTTGATGCCTGCAACCGTATGATCATTCAAATGAACATGCGTAATTTCAATATCAGAATGATTTTCCGTTTCTTCGCGATTGATTGCAAATCCATGGTTTTGAGAAGTGATTTCACCTTTTCCAGTCACTAGATTCTTAACAGGATGGTTAATGCCTCTGTGACCATGATGCATTTTGTAAGTGGAAATTCCGTTTGCCAAAGCAATTATTTGATGTCCTAGGCTAATTCCATATAAAGGATTGTTCCGTTAAATGATTTCTTTTGCTACATTAATAGCATCTGTCAATGGCTCTGGGTCGCCAGGACCATTTGATAAAAAGTATCCGTCAGGATTGAAAGAGCTCATATCTTGAAACGTGGCGTTATAAGGGAATACCTTGATGTATACATCGCGTTTTGCGAGATTCCGTAAAATGTTCTTTTTGATTCCAATATCCAATGCTGCAATTTTGTAGGTGGCATTTTCATTGCCGAAGTAGTAAGGTTCTTTCGTTGAGACTTTTGAAGCCAATTCCAGCCCGTTCATATTTGGCACTTCTGCCAATTGGCTTTTCAATCCATCAACATTATCGACATCGGTGGAAATCACTGCGTTCATTGCGCCATTTTCGCGAATATAACTAACTAACGCTCTCGTATCGACATCAGATATGGCCAATAAATTATTTTTCTCAAAGAAATTCTCCAATGAATCATCTGCCGAAGGCCTGGAATAGTTGAAACTAAAATTTTTACAAATCAATCCTGCAATCTTGATGGAGTCAGATTCTACCTCTTCAGAAAGTGTTCCATAATTGCCGATGTGGGCATTGGTCGCCACCATCAGTTGACCATAATAGGATGGATCGGTGAAGATTTCTTGATAGCCAGTGGTTCCTGTGTTGAAACAAACTTCCCCAAAGGCCGAACCTTCCTTGCCAATTGATTTTCCATGAAAGATGGTTCCGTCAGCCAGAAGGATTAGAGCTTTTTTACGTTTTTGGTATTTCATATTATTAGAAAGGTTTTACAAAATTGCACAAAAAAAAGGATAAACTAAAATTGTTTATCCTTTTTATATTTATAAATACTGTTATCATTTATTCTTCTTCTCCGCTTTCATCTTTAGTTTTAGCCGGAGCTTCCGGCGCTTTTTCAGCTTTAGTTTCAACCGCAGGAGCTGCTACTGGAGTGTCTTCAGTCTTTTTAGAACGGCTTCTACGAGTCGTTTTCTTTTTAGGCTGTTTGTCTGCATTGTAAATTTCATTGAAATCCACCAATTCAATCATCGCCATATCTGCGTTGTCACCTAATCGGTTACCCAATTTAATGATACGTGTATAACCACCTGGACGATCACCAACTTTTGGAGCTACGTCTCTGAACAATTCAGCAACCGCTTCTTTTTGTCTCATACGAGCAAAAACAATACGTCTGTTGTGAGTTGTATCTTCCTTTGATTTTGTAATCAATGGCTCCACAAATTGCTTTAGAGCTTTCGCTTTTGCAACTGTAGTGTTAATACGTTTGTGCTCAATCAATGAACAAGCCATATTTGCCAACATTGATTTTCTGTGGGCAGTTTTACGACTTAAATGGTTTATTTTTTTTCCGTGTCTCATGACATTTATTTAAAACTCCATCTTGCTACGACCCTTTTTGAGGAGCAAACTATGGAGTGATTAATTATTTGATTTACGATTTTTGATTTACGAGTTACGATTTCAGCGTTCTAAAATCGTAACTCGTAATTCGTCAATCTACTAGTCTTTATCTAATTTATATTTGCTTAAATCCATTCCAAAATTCAAACCTTTAACGTTTACAAGCTCTTCAAGCTCTGTCAAAGATTTTTTACCGAAGTTTCTGAATTTCATTAAATCATTTTTATTGAAAGATACCAAGTCACCTAAAGTATCAACTTCCGCAGCTTTCAAACAGTTCAATGCACGAACGGACAAGTCCATATCAACCAATTTAGTTTTCAATAATTGTCTCATGTGAAGAGATTCTTCATCATAAGTTTCAGTCTGTGCAATTTCATCAGCCTCTAGAGTGATACGCTCATCAGAGAATAACATAAAGTGGTGAATCAATATTTTAGCCGCCTCTGTTAGAGCT
>JBBSLN010000308.1:0-3684 GCA_038255205.1 Flavobacteriales bacterium | reverse complement strand
ACCCAAAGTGGCGCAAATTCTTTTGGATTACGCAATCCAAGTCGAGTTGCCAATTCCATACGTAGTGCACTTAACTGTGGACGCACCTTGTTTGTTTCTCCAGCCATTATTAGCATCAAATCGCCTGCTTTTGCATTCATTTGATTCGCAAAATGAGTTAAGTAATCTTCATCAAAAAATTTGTTCACAGAAGAAGAAAGTGTCCCATCCGCATTGAACTTAATCCAAATAAGTCCCGTCGCACCAATCTGTGGTCGCTTCACCCAATTGACCAATTCATCTATTTGTTTTCGTGTGTATTCGGAGCAACCTTCGACATTGATTCCGACAATCAATTCTGCATCATCAAATACAGAGAATCCGTAGTTGCCCCCTTTGGGGGTTAGGGGACTAAACTGCATCCCGAATCTAATGTCTGGCTTATCATTACCATACATACGCATTGCATCATCGTACAACATGCGTGGGAATTCCTTGATTTCGACACCATTCACTTCTTTCAACAAATGACGCGTCAAACCTTCAAAAGCATTCAGAATATCTTCTTGTTCTACAAACGCCATTTCACAATCGATTTGTGTGAATTCTGGTTGTCTGTCCGCACGTAAATCTTCATCCCTGAAGCATTTCACAATTTGGAAATATTTATCCATTCCTCCAACCATCAATAATTGCTTGAAGGTTTGAGGTGATTGTGGCAAGGCATAAAATTGTCCTGCATTCATACGCGAAGGCACGACAAAATCACGAGCACCTTCCGGTGTTGATTTGATTAAATAGGGTGTTTCAACTTCTATAAATCCTTCTTTTGATAAATAGTTTCGAACTTCTTGAGTAACTTTAGCTCTAAATATCAAATTGTTTTTTACTGGGTTACGACGAATGTCCAAATAACGATACTTCATTCTCAACTCTTCACCACCATCGGTTTCATCTTCAATAGTGAATGGCGGAAGAAGTGCAGAGTTCAAAATAGTCAATTCTGACACTAATATTTCGATGTCACCAGTTGGAAGGTTTGGATTTTTAGAGGCACGTTCAATAACAGTTCCTTTCACTTGAATCACAAATTCACGACCCAATTTTTGGGCTTCTTCCATCATCGCTTTTGGCGTTCGTTCTTCATCAAAAACCAGTTGGGTAATCCCATATCGGTCGCGCAAGTCAACCCAAATGATAAACCCTTTATCACGGGATTTTTGTACCCAACCAGCGAGTGTAACTTCTCTATTGATATGGGATGAACGCAATTCACCACAATTGTGACTTCTGTACATAATTTTGAAATTGAAGTGCAAATTTAATCAAGTTATATGATACGCAATAGAAAAAGCCTCAATAGTTGTTGAGGCTTTTTTACTATTAATCGATATCCAATCTTACGATTGGCTCATCATCCAAATCATCATTGACCGATTTTATTTTTCTGCGTAGCCACATTTTAAATTGCATTGAAAGGAAAAACAGAATCGGTACGACAATCAAGGTTAGAAACGTGGCGACGAACAGACCGTAAATAACTGTCCATGCCAATGGTCCCCAAAATACAACGTTGTCTCCTCCCATATAAATATTCGGATTGAAATCCTTGAACAAGGTAAAGAAGTTAATATTTAGACCTATTGCCAAAGGCACAAGACCCAAAATCGTCGTAATTGCCGTCAAAAGTACAGGTCGCAAACGTGCTTTTCCAGCACTGACGATACATTCGAATAAATCTTCGGTTGTCAGATAGTCTGATGGTTCTAAATCCAATTCGTTTTTCTTTCTATCTATTAACAATTGCGCATAATCGAGTAAGACCACACCATTGTTCACTACAATTCCGGCTAGCGAAATAATACCAACCATCGTCATCATAATCACGAATGCGCTTCCTGTAATGACAATCCCTCCGAACACTCCGATAAAACTCAAGAAAATCGCCAGCATGATAATCGCTGGTTTTGAGACTGAATTGAATTGGAAAATCAAAATGAAGAAAATCAAGCCCAATCCCGTAAAGAATGCACCCATAAGAAATTTCATTTGCTTGTTCTGCTCTTCAATCTGACCTGTATAATCGATTTTAATGTTGTCAGGTAAACCTTCATAGCTTTTCATTTCGTTCTGAATTTGAGTCACAATCGCTCCAGCATCTGTAAAACCTGGTGCCAAAGCAGAATAGACAGTTACGACACGCTTCGTGCCTTTATGTTTAATAGCACTGAATCCAGAATTGTTCTCATACTTAATGAGTGTTGCCAATGGAATGTCCTTCAGTTTTCCGGTATTGTCTCTAAATGTAATGTTCTGGTTGAAAAGTGCGCTTGTATTGTAACGATTTTGTTCATTAAAACGCACGTAGATATCGTAATCCTCGCCATCTTCTTTATAGACACCAGCTTTTGCACCGAAAATGGAATTTCGCAATTGTTGTCCAACTTGCGCTGCACTAACACCCAATTCTCCAGCCTTTTCCCTATCCACATTCACACGCATAGTTGGCTTGTCTTTATTGACATCAATTTTCAATTCAGAGATTCCTGCAATGTTCGTGTTGTTAATAAACTCGCGCATTTTTTCTGCGGTGGAAATCAATTCATTATAGTCATCGCCTTCAATTTCAATATTAATAGGCGCACCAGCAGGAGGTCCAGCAGCATTTTTTTCAACAGAAATCAATACACCTGGATAAATCCCTACTAATGCATTTTGAACTTTTCCCAAAAGCACACTACTATCTTCGCCTTTTCGGAATTTAAACTCACGCATCGAAGCGGTAATCTTTGCTTTATGTGGCATTTCGGCAGCGGAACCAGCGTCGTTTTGCGGATTTCCAGCACCTTCGCCCACTTGGGACACGGCACTTTCTACAAGGAAGTTGTAATCGCCTTTTTTGTATTGAGAGTCATCCAAAGTTTTGTAAACTATTTTTTCAATTTCCTTTGTGATGGCGTTCGTTTTTTCAATGGCTGTTCCTTCAGGATATTCGATATAGACAATAATTTGGTTAGGGGTGTTTTCTGGGAAGAACTCGACTGAAGTCCTTTGAGTAGCCATAGAAGCTCCAAATGCAACAAATGCCGCAATCAATAAAACGAAAGTTCCAATAGTTAATATGACTGGTTTTCTACCTGAAAGTGCACTACGTAATTGACGTTCATACCAATTTTCAAGCTTTACGAGTGTTACGGTCTGAAAATTATTCGCCCATTTTCTTATAAATAAGCGATATGCCCAAAGCATAATAGCTGTAAAAATCATCAAAGTTCCGAGCGCTCTGTATTCACCTGCAAGAAAAAAGACCAGCAAACCAATAAGCGCCATGACGCTTGTTGTGATAATGATTCGTTTTACAGGCATATCCTTATCTTCGATACTCATAAATTGAGAGACCAACACCGAGTTAAAAAAGATGGCGACGAACAATGATGAACCTAGTACAATAGACAATGTAATCGGTAAAATCTTCATGAATTCACCCATAATGCCTGGCCACAAACCTAATGGTATAAAAGCCGCAACAGTTGTCGCGGTTGAGATAATAATAGGAAAAGCAATTTCGCCAATCCCTTTTTTCGCTGCTTCCAGTCGGCTCATGCCTTCTTCTTCCATTAAGCGATAGACATTTTCAACTACAACAATTCCATTATCTACCAACATTCCAAGCCCCATTATCAGTCCGAAAAGCACCATTGTGTT
>JBBSLN010000307.1:0-3691 GCA_038255205.1 Flavobacteriales bacterium | reverse complement strand
GTGGATACGGATGGAAAAGTACATGATGCTTTTACCGATCCTGAACAACGGTATCGCCGTCGCTATGCTGATTTGGTCGTCAATCCACAAGTCAAGGAAGTCTTCATTAAGCGCACCAAGCTGTTCAATGCCATGCGTGAGTTTTTCAATGATGCTGGCTATTTTGAAGTAGAAACGCCTGTGTTGCAACCCATCGCTGGTGGTGCAGCAGCGCGTCCGTTCGTGACACATCACAATAGTTTAGACATGCCATTATACATGCGAATTGCCAATGAACTGTATTTAAAACGATTGATTGTTGGTGGTTTTGATGGCGTGTACGAGTTTTCCAAAAACTTCCGAAATGAAGGAATGGACAGAACCCATAATCCAGAGTTTACTGCGATGGAAATCTATGTCGCATACAAAGATTACAATTGGATGATGGATTTCTGTGAGCAATTGTTAGAGCATTGTGCACTGGCTGTAAATGGAACCACCGAAGCCACTTTTGGAGAACACCATATCGATTTCAAAGCGCCTTATCCACGAGTGACGATGGCAGACTCCATCAAGCATTTCACAGGATTCGATATCAATGGAAAGACAGAAGATGAGATTCGCACCGCTGCAAAAGGCATGCATATCGCAGTGGATGACACGATGGGCAAAGGGAAATTGATTGATGAGATTTTTGGTGAAAAATGCGAAGGCAACTACATACAACCGACCTTCATCACGGACTATCCCAAAGAAATGAGTCCGTTGTGCAAAGAACACAGAGAAAACCCAGAATTGACCGAACGCTTTGAATTAATGGTCTGCGGAAAGGAAATCGCAAATGCCTATTCAGAATTGAATGACCCCATTGACCAACGCGAACGTTTTGAACATCAAATGGAATTGGCAAAAAAAGGAGATGACGAAGCCACCGGCGTTATCGATTATGATTTCTTGAGAGCTTTGGAATATGGAATGCCACCAACATCAGGTATGGGAATCGGGATGGACCGATTAGTTATGTTTTTGACTAACAATCAATCTATACAGGAAGTATTATTCTTCCCTCAAATGAAACCAGAAAAGAAAGCAGTTGCCATGACGGACGAAGAAAAAGCAGTATTTGCCATTCTTAAAACCAACTCGCCTATCGATTTGAACGATTTAAAAGGACAATCAGGTTTAAGCAACAAAAAATGGGACTCCACGATAAAAGGCTTGACTAAAAACCAATTGGCTAAAGTCTCTAAAACGGATGATGGGTTGTTTGTGGAACTTGTGTAACCTGCATTAGAGCACCTCACAATTTACCCAATCGTTTCAAAACACTTTGTGCAGCCCAATACCCACACATCCCATGAACACCGCCTCCGGGAGGTGTGGATGCAGAGCAGATAAAAATGTTTTTATTGGGAGTGGAATAAGGATCCCAACGAAGCGTTGGACGCGCGAAAAGTTGTGAAAAATTGTTGGCGCCTCCTGTAATGCTTCCACCCACATTATTTGGATTATGAATGCTCAAGCTTTTTGCATTGGTGATATGCCTTTTTAAAATCAAATCCTTAAATCCTGGTGCAAAACGTTCTATCTGCTGTTCGATGGCATTGGTCATATCGTAGGCAGAACCATTGGGCACATGACAATAAGCGTATCCAGTTTGTTGGCCTTGTGGCGACCGACTATGGTCAATTTCACTTTGTTGACAAAGCAATACGAACGGACGTTCACAATGCTTTCCATGCCATGCCATGTGTTCACTGTTTGCAATTTCGTTCATTTTGCCTCCTATATGAACCGTTGAAGCCTTTAGACAATTAGGGTCTTTCCATGGAATAGAACCATCCAATGCCCAATCTATCTTAAATGTACCCGGACCATATTTGAATTTCATTAAACGTTTTTTATATCCACCCGGCAAAGCATCCGATGCAATATGAACTAATTGCCTAGGGTCAGTGTCAAATACATAAGCCCTTGCAGCTGGTAATTCTATCAATTTCGAAACCTTAAAGGACGTCTGAATCGTCCCGCCCAAGGACTGAAAATAGGCAGCCATTGCTTTCGTAATGTTTTCAGAACCTCCTTTCGCAACTGGCCAATCGACCATGTGGGCGCTTACACCCAAGACTAATGCAATGGCAGAGGAAAAATTAAAATCAAGAGGCAAAACGCTATGGGCTGCAAGTCCAGAAAATAGCGCTTTGGTGCGGTCCTCTTTAAAGTGACTATTCACTAATGAAATTGAGGATGGTATAGCCTTGAGGCCAAATTTGACAAACTGTAGAGGATTTTTTGGGAATTTCAATGGTGACAATACATCTTCCAGCAAGTCTTCTCCATTTTCAACAAAACCTTCAAACAATTGGCGCCAAGCAACTTGGTCCACTCCTAAATTCTCACAGGTTTCCTTGATTGATTTCTTCAAGAGCACTGCTGGTTCATTCTCCAAAGGATGCGCGGCTGAAACTTCTGGATATAGCCAATCCAACCCAAAATCCTGAAGTGGCAAAGTTTTTAAAAAAGGTGATAGAAATCCCAATGGATGTACTGCCGAACAGACGTCATGGTGAAATCCCGGCAAGGTGAGTTCCTGCGTTCGAGTTCCGCCACCAATGGTTTCTGAAGCTTCCAAAACCAAAACATTCAAACCATGTTGTACAAGTGCAATGGCAGAAGCGAGTCCGTTGGGACCAGATCCGATTATGATGGCATCATAGGCTTTCATTTGAAGGTTTTATTTTAAAATTAAAGAATTAATATGAAATCAGAGTGTTTTGAGTGCTTTTTCAATAAAACTCTCATTTCTATAAAGAAAAAATATGGTGATGCAAAAATTTTTTTTAGCGTTCCCAATTTGTCTATTTTAGTATCCTCTTAATATCTTATGTCTAACAGTCTAATACAATTGAAAAAATACGCTATTCCCATCATTGCTGTGATGGTAATTATCGTTCATTTCGTTCTTGTTAAAACTTCCAACCTCAACAGGTGGAAAGGTGGTGGCTTTGGCATGTATTCAGAAGTACATTATTACTACAATGAAGTGTATATAAGCGACCTCAGCCAGCCTCTGAACTCATTAATAGCCGAAGACAAATTTATAAAACATGTGATAATGGATGTAAAACGTATGCCAAACAAATCAAATCTTGAGAACATGGCTAAAATCATCTCTAAATATGTGGCAAGCGATACGATTTCAATTCAGGTATGGAAACCTTTGGTAAACTCTAAAAACGCAAGCTATTCAAGAAAATTAGTGAATCAATTCCAATATATAAAACCATGAATTTTATTAATTGGAACTCAATTAAAAAGGTTTTGTCTGACAAGAGTACTTTGGGCATCCATCTACTCTTCATTATTCTCCTGGTCTATGTTGTCAGTACTGGAGATAATCATCGTGGCATCAAATTGCCAGCCCTGATCATTGGGATATCCCTTATTGTTTTTTTTGTTAAACAGATCACACAGCCATTGCTATGGTATTTGTTTTTGGTCATACTCCTGATTGACTTGATATGTGATTATTTTGTGAGGGCTAATCATCATTTCCTTTCCATCTATGTTACACTTGTGGTGATTAT
Organism: Flavobacteriales bacterium; assembly: GCA_038255205.1. GTDB lineage: Bacteria > Bacteroidota > Bacteroidia > Flavobacteriales > Flavobacteriaceae > JBPOFM01. Next base: position 125 of record JBBSLN010000307.1, on the reverse strand, counting down.
TTTTTTGCATAACGATCATATAGAGTTTTTTACCACTAACATTAAGTTGCTTGTAGTCATTGTCCTTTTATTTTCTGGCATCCAAAAGCTATTGTCTCCCCAATTTGTTTCAGGTGATTTTACAT
>JBBSLN010000306.1:0-3695 GCA_038255205.1 Flavobacteriales bacterium | reverse complement strand
GAATCATTTCCACCAGCTAAAAACTGAAGATAATTTTCATTATCAAATTCGTTTAAAAGACCCATCTGACTTGTATAGGTTTTTTCCCAAGCTTCATATTCCTGAAGAAAATAGTGAATGTTATCATGGAACACAAAGTCATAATCGAAGGTTGAACGCTGGTAACCATGTAAAAAATAGGAGGTATCGTTGAATGGATTATACAATTCGATAGTATTGTTATCTACTTGATAGACATCAAATGATTGGTAACTATCAACATTATGGGAAATGTCTAATATCATATTATGCGTCTCATAATATCCTGTGCGAATTCCAAACCCGTTACCTTGACCATTCCGACCGAAACCGACCAAATTATTATTGGCATAAAGCGTACCGTTTCTAAAAGACATGGTAAATGCAATTTGCAAAAAAGGTGTTTCTCCATAACCGACCGTATGATTGATATCTTCATACCACAACTCATAAGAACCCAATAATTGATTCATTGAGATTGCTGGTTGAGCATCGACATAACCATCTACAATAACTTCTCGAGCACAGAAAGTAAATAATATTGCTGCTAGAGCAAATCCAAAAAGTAGTTTTAGAGTCTTAATAGTCCGACAGTTTTTGGGTTATTGTTTAGGAGGTTTCAAAAGATGTGACATTAATTCTGAATGCACTCCAATCTGATTTATTTCAAGACTTAAATTTTATGTATTTTTGAAGAATTGATTTAATTGAAAATAGAATGGGAAACCACGTAAAATATGCTGTTTTTGGATCTGGAAGTTGGGCAACGGCTATCGTGAAAATGCTATGTGAAAATTTGGATGAAGTCGGTTGGTATATGCGAAGTGTTTATATTAAAGAACATCTCAAAAAAGAGCAACATAACCCAAGTTATTTGAGTTCGGTGGAATTTAAACCGCAACAATTGCAGTTGAGCAACGACATCAATGAAATGGCAAAATATGCCGACGTGTTGATATTTGTGATTCCATCGGCTTTTATGCATAGTGAATTGGAAAAACTGACTGTTGACGTCAAAGATAAAATAATTGTGTCGGCGGTTAAAGGCATAATGCCTGAATCGGGTAAATTAGTGGGCGAACATTTTCATGATGAATACGATGTCCCATTTGAAAATATTGCAATTATTGCCGGCCCATGCCATGCAGAGGAAGTTGCTTTAGAACGATTATCCTATTTGACCATCGCATGTGCTGATGAATCGAAAGCCAAAGACATTGCCAAAAATCTCTCAAGTGATTATATAAAAACAACCACAAGTGATGATGTCATAGGAACAGAATATGCCGTAATGCTCAAAAACATTTATGCCATTGCCGCAGGAATTGCGCATGGTTTGGGTTATGGTGACAATTTTCAAAGTGTACTGATGAGCAATGCGATTCGTGAGATGCGACGCTTTATCAAAAAAATGCACAAAATGAAACGCGATATCAACGATTCCGCTTATTTGGGAGATTTGTTGGTGACTGGCTATTCTGTGTTTTCTCGTAATCGGATGTTTGGAAATATGATTGGGAAAGGTTACACCGTGAAATCAGCCCAAATGGAAATGAATATGGTTGCAGAGGGTTATTATGCGACCAAAAGCGCTTTTCAGTTGAACGAAAAAAACAAGAAAAAAACGCAATTGCCTATCATCAATGCGGTTTATGAGATTCTGTATGAAGGTAAAGACCCGAAACAGACATTAAGAAAATTGACGGATAAGTTGGATTAAAAAAAGCCCTCATCCTAGCCTTCTCCCAAAAGGAGAAGGAGCTGTTGCCCTTTTCCCCCTTTGGGGAAATGTCCGCAGGACAATGGGGCTTTTCTATTGCACCAAAACCCCTTTCGCATCCATCAACGGAATCTTCTGTAACGCCTTTACATTAATCGTATTTTTTCTGAAGAGATACGTCTTTTCAAACATCGTATTCCCTTCAAAAAATGTCACTTTAAATTCGTTATTCAAGGCGAATAATTCCTCTTGCATCAATTCAATTTTTGCATAACTTTTCTTGGGAAGCATATCCAGTTTTTTACGAAAGATGGACGTCATTTTCTTTTCTGAAAAACCACTTGTGACAATCAAAACCACTTCCAAATCGACGGCTTTATCATTGATGATGTAAGCATTCCAATCATCCGTTTTATAAATTTCGTTAAACTCATTAACCACAGCGACATACACACCTTCAACTCTTGGGATTTGAATATCTTTTTTCATCTTATTTTTTGCTTCTATAGAAAAACTTTAATTTAGACAAAATTAATTCTTTTGAACAAGTATCAATAATACCTATGAAACAACTTACGATAATTCTCCTTTTATTAACGTCTTTTTTAAGCATTGCTCAAACTGAAAATCAATCCACACTTACTATAGACCAAATTATGCAAGGTGAAGACTTCGTGGGTTATTTACCTACTAATATTGAATGGTCAGATGACAGTAAAGCAATTTACTTTAGTTGGAATCCTGATAAAGACACCATTCGTTCTACTTATGAGGCAACTGTTAATACTAAAAAAATAAACAAACGTTCTTTTGAAGATTTGAAATTATCCTCTAATTCTGGTGATTTTTCAAAAGATTATGTATGGAAAGTGTATGAAAAAGGTGGTGATTTATTCTCAATGAATAACACAACCTATACTTCAAAACGTATCACAAACACTTTGGATAGAGAGTCCAGTCCACAATTTTCAGGTGACCAAAAATCTATTATCTACCAACAAGACAATAATTTGTTTCAATGGAAAATTGCAGACGGTACAACAACACAATTGACCGATTTTAAGAATGGTAAAGAAAAACCAGAATCTAAAGTAAACGCACAGGACCAATGGTTAGAAGATGACCAGTTCAAGTATTTTGATATTCTCGGAAAGCGTAAAAACGAAACCGACGCAACGAAATACAGACGTGAGCAAACACGTTTTGAGCGACCAGAAGCTATTTATACAGGTGATAAAAACTTATTTGGTTTAAACATTTCGCCAGACTTAAATTATGTAGTGTATCGTTTATACACAAAGCCAAGCGACAAAAACACAATCGTTCCAGATTACGTCACCGAGTCTGGTTATACCAATGATTTAAATGCTCGTACGAAAGTAGGAAGCGATCAATACACCTATGAATCTTGGATTTTTAACCTTAAAACCAGTGAGCATTATCAAATTAAAACGGATAGCATTGGAGGCATAAAAGACAAGCCTGTCTATTTGAAAGAGTATGCGGAAAATCCTTCAGAATATGAAGACGAATATGAAAACCCAAGAGAGGTACAAATAAGCACTCCTGTGTTTTCTGAAGATGGAAAAGCGGTTGTAAACATTACTTCATCAGATTATAAAGACCGTTGGATTATGACTGTTGACCTATCTGATGGTAGTTTAAAACTGATTGATAGACAACATGACGATGCTTGGATTGGCGGCCCTGGAGTGGGTTGGTTTTCAAATGGTGTTATTGGTTGGTTAGATACTGATACTATCTGGTACAAATCTGAAAAAACAGGGTATGCACATTTATATTCAGCGGATGTAAATTCAGGGAAAACAAAAGCCTTAACGGAAGGTAATTTTGAAATTTTAGACGTCAACTTATCAAAGGATAAAAAGACGTTTTACCTCACTAGTAATAAGGTAAGTCCACACGAGCATCATTTCTACCATTTACCTTCAAAAGG
>JBBSLN010000305.1:0-3702 GCA_038255205.1 Flavobacteriales bacterium | reverse complement strand
TAAGCAAAGGATAGTGTTCCATCTTCCTCGTCGGTCATCCACATATTACGTTTGTATAGTTCGGGATAGTGCTTATTCATCTCGCCCAGAGCTTCTTGAACAGTAAGTTGTTTGACATTATTAACATTTGTCGGTAGCGTACTCTGTTGTTCCCAAATTGATTCATCCGCAGGTTCCGAAAAAGTAATGGTATCAATTGCCCATTTCACTTCATCATCAAAATAAAAAGCTGCTCCTGTTATCCCTATAAGGAATAATGGAATAAAAAAATAAAAGCCCGTAACATTGTGCAAATCGTAGTTACGTCGTTTTGAACTTGCTTCCCATTTTATCTTATAACTTGTTTTACGCCTTCCTTTATTGTTGGGATACCAAAGGTAAAGACCAGTAGTGAGCATCAATAAAGCAAAAAGTAGGGATGCAATACCCGTGATAATTCGTCCAGTTTCTCCCAATGTTAGGGTGGTGTGTAAATCAAGGATAAAGCCGAAAATTGAATTTCCCAAAGCCTCGCCTCCTTTTGTTATTGTGCCAGTTGTCTGGTCGATATAGTACCAGTTTTTATCATTGAAGAGTTTAAAAATGTAGGTTTCTCTGCCACGCTTGGGCCATTGAATGCTTTCTATAGATTGGTTGGTTTCATTTTCGATATAGCTTGCCATAACCATATCATCTTCAAATAAGACTTTATTACCTTGAATTTCATACAAGTTGCGTTCCAAAAAAGCAGCAACTTCTGGTTCAAATACATAAATTGAACCTGTAATACCTACAATAGAAAGTATAAGTCCAGAGGCTAATCCAACCCACAAATGTATTTTCCTTACTGCTTTTTTTAAACGCATATATATTGATTTGCTCAAATTTTTGACTAAAATTTTGCCGCAAGTGAAAATACAGCCGTAATTGGCGCACCATACAGAAAACTACCAAATGCCAAACCTTCAATAAATTGATTATCAGTAAGGTTGCGAACATTAACACGCGCAGTCATATCCGTTCCCATTATATCGAATTCATATCTTGCTCCCAAGTCTAAACGGACATAGCCATCAACCTCAAAGGTTTCCAAATTATCCGCAAAACGGTCGCCTGTGTAAAATATTCCTGCATTAGCTGAAAGCCCTTTAACGAAAGCCAATTGATAATCTGCATAAATATTACCTTGAAACTTGGGAACACTTGCAGGTCGCTTACCATCGAGTTCTGGCTCACTGTCGTTTTCAATTTCAGCATCCAGATAAAGGCCTCCAACTACCAATTTTAAATCATTCGATACCCTTCCAGATAAGGTGAATTCCGCACCACGATGTCTCTGACTACCTCCATAGCGGAAAACATTGTTACCATCAATAAAAGCAAGTGGCTGGTCAATATCAAAAACTGCTGCCGTGAGTAGGGCTCTTTTAAACAATTGAGCTTTAGCACCAATTTCAAACTGCTCGGTCTCTACCGGATTCAGGAAGATATCATCGCCAAAGTTGGCCGCATCAGAAGGTATTTGTAGTCCGTTCGTTACACCTGTCGCATAACTTCCGTAAAGACTTACATTTTCAATAGGTTTATAAATAATCCCCAAATTAGGTGTGAAAACATTGTCTTTATAGGATTCTTGAAGTGTTTCCGTATCATTAAATACATCTTCATTTTTCTGTTCCGTAAAACGAACTGCTGCCAGAACCTCAAGTTTTTCAGTTATTTTGATGAAATCCGTTATATATGCAGCTTTTTGAGTGAAAATTAATGCTTCAACGGTTGAGCCTGCTGTAGCATTAGGATAAGGTAGGTCTATAGGATTGAAGATGTTCGACGAACCTACGTCGAACTGCGAATTGGTCAATGAGAATTTAAGCGGATTTCGGCTGTAGGCAGTACCTACCGCTAAATTGTGTTCAAAAGAAAATGTATTGAATTTCCCTGTCAAAAAAACCTCTGTGGATAATGGGTCTCTAACTTGTGAAGGGTCAAAAAATATTTGGGATTCAAAATCTCCATTAGCTTGTAATGTACCATTTGTAATACCAGCAGCTTGTTGGTCTCTAACAAGATTCATCTTTTGAATGCGACCTTGTATGTTCCAGTTATCATTAAATTGATAATTTGCACCTATAGAACCTACAAAATTTCGTGTTGGGTAGGTCCCCCATTTTTGACCGATAAATGTTTTGGGGTCAAAATCTTTAATTACCTGTTGCTGTTGTGCAATACTCAATTCGGAATCAAAAGAATTTAACCTAATCGTAGCCTGTTGTTCCAATTCACGGTATTGATATTCTCCCTCAAAATCAATGGTTAGTTTTTCAGTAGGTTTCCATTCAAAAAGTGCGCTAAACATTTGACGCGGTCCCGATATATCGTTTACAAAAGAAGATTCTTCGGAAACCAAAGCGTTAATTCTATATCCAAAAGTTTCATTGACTTTGCCGCCGAAGTCTCCGTGAATACCAACTGTTCCATTGCTGTCGCCAAATCCCTGTACAAAAGCATAAGGTTTAGCTGTTGGTCTCTTTAGTACGTAATTTATGATACCGCCTGGTGGTGTAAAGCCATAACGTATGGCCGCAGGTCCTTTGACAATTTCAACTGCCGCTTTATTTTCAAACGGACTTTGAACTTGATTTTGGAAAATCAAATTTTCACGACGATAACTGCTTGAATTATCTAAATTATAACCACGTACATTAATGGTCTCATTAAAACCAGGTGGGTTACTCACGATAACCGAAGGGTCGTTTCTAACTAAATCTCCCAACGCACGTACTTGTTGGTCGAGCAGTACCTCTTGGGTAATGACAGATACAGATTGAGGAATGTCAACCAAATCACGTGAGCCGAAAGTTGCCGCTGTTTGTTGTTTTGCCACGTAGCCAACTTCACGTTCGCCAACTACTATGACTTCATCTAATCCTTCTGCATTTTCTTTTAATGTAAAATTGACTACTTGCGCAGCATTTGTTACTGTAACGTTTTTTTCAAGTGTTTCGAAACCTAACAAGCTCACTACAATTGTGATTTTGCCATACACAAGATTATCAAAAGTATATATTCCGTCTTCATCGGTTGTAGTTCCAACGGTAGTGTTTTTGAGAAGGACATTGGCATTTGCAAGTGGATTTCCATTGCTGTCATTTATGATTCCAGTTACTGTTCCGTTTTGTGAAAATGCTAAATTGGTTAGCAGAAATAATGTTAAGGATAATAATAGATTTTTCATTGTTTTTATTTAGACTGAATATGAATAGTTAATTTTTGACAAAAATATTTATCCACATTAACATATGCAAATTATTTATAATAAATCTAAATAAGAATTTTTAAGACCTTGATTTTCTGTTGGTAGTTTACTTTTTTTTGTTTCTTTCAAAGACGAAATGTAGCAAGTGCAAAGAAATTACCTCGCAGAGTAATTTTTTGCTCTTGCGGGAAGTTAGTTCGGAATTTCGTGAAAACTTTTTTGGCGAGAACATTCCAAATGAACTCTTTTTCTGTGTGTTTTCATATTCAGAATGTGATTTTTTTTATATTGTGTACAACGGTCTTGGTTAAGGCAAGTAGCGTGGAGTAGGGACACGTTCTTGTCGGCTTAGTTGTTTCTTAATTTGTCTCTACAATATCACTTTTTAATCGATTGCCCGCTATTTGCGCTTAACCGTTGTTGTGAGCAGTACTTTTTCGTACTACTTTTTAATTTTATAATTATTT
>JBBSLN010000304.1:0-3737 GCA_038255205.1 Flavobacteriales bacterium | reverse complement strand
TGATGTCTTTTGTATTAAAATCTATATAGCCAATGGTTACATTCGTAGGAAACTCAATGGATAACTGCGCACTCTTCGTCGGCACATAGGTTCCAAAACGGAACAGCCCTAAAAAATGAGGATCTTTGATGACTTCTTTGTAGTTTAAATTGGTGATTGCACCTTTCGTTACGGCTGGGAATGTGAAAATTTTAGATTCTTGGTCGCTGTAAAAAATACCATTGTCAAATTCACGTTTGGTTTCGATATAATCTACCTTCACATTGCTATCCCTTTCAGGCAAATAGGTATAAGCGTCGATATCTTCAATTGAGCTGAAGCTATCAAAATGCATCGCTTCATTCGCAAAATATAGTTTTTTGGCAGTTAAGTATTCTGCCTGTTCAGCAACCTGTTTAGTGATGTCAAAATTCTGCTTTGTAAGTCCTATTTTAATATGTTCATGACGTTTTAAAAAGATATAATCCTCATTGGAAAAATCTTGAGCGATTCCAAATACAGGAAATAGTATGAATACGAACAGTAAGTTTTTCATTTGGTCAGGCTTATAATTCAAATATATAGATATTTATTAATTATTTATTGGAATAGAACCTTTAAAATAATTTAGCTTTGTATATCTAATATCATACCAATTATGACACCTTCATTTGATAAAATTCATGTAAAGTTTAAACTTAACGGCAATAAATATGACCACGATCAACTCAAGGAAGTTGCTTACAGTTTAATCAAAGAAGGGGAGCCATATGAGAAGATAACTGGTAATTTTTTATTGGATTGGTTGGATGAAAAGGACTTTATCAAAGTTCATACTTCAGGATCGACTGGTCAACCCAAAACCATCAAATTAAGCAAGCAAGCCATGGTCAATTCGTCTATTGCGACTGGGAATTACCTAAAGTTAAAACCTGGCAACACAGCTTTACACTGTTTGCCAACGAACTATATTGCAGGTAAAATGATGTTGGTACGAGCCATGATACTTGGTTTGGAAATGGATTTAGTGGAGCCAACTTCGCAACCAATTTTTGATTATGATAAAGTCTATTATTTTACAGCGATGTTACCGATGCAGCTGCAATCAACATTGACTTATCTACATAACATAAAAATTATCATTGTAGGCGGTTCATCAGTTTCAAAACATTTGACGGACTTAACACAATCCATAAAAGCTAAAGTATACGCTACCTATGGAATGACAGAAACAGCGACACATATCGCTTTAAAGCCCTTAAATAATAAATTGAAAGAACCTTACTTTAAAGTGTTGCCTAAAGTATCAATATCCCAAGATGAACGAGGCTGTTTGGTTATTGATGCGCCAAAGGTTTCCAAAGAAAAAGTTGTGACCAATGATTTGGTGAAATTGCATTCGCCAACGGAATTTGAATGGCTTGGACGAATCGATAATGTCATCAATTCTGGAGGGCTAAAATTGTTTCCAGAACAAATAGAGGAGAAGCTAAAAGGCAAAATACCACATCAATTTTTTATTGCCTCCAATCCAGACTCATTATTTGGTGAAGAGATAATCCTAGTTTTAGAAAATGATTCTGACGATTTGGACCCGTCTGTCTTTGAAGGTTTAGATAAATTCGAAATCCCAAAACATATCTATAACCTTCCAAAATTTAAAATGACAGCAAACGGAAAAATAAAGAGATTGGAAACCTTAAAGTTGATAAAATAGGTCGTTCCCTAACCAGAAAGTGGACTTTAATCATTATTGGTTTTATATACTTGGCTTGGCCAAAGAAGGTCGAGGAATGGATGAAGATGGCTGATGTTCAGAATTTTAAGATTGATGGAGTCGAGACAAAATTTAAAGACTTTGAATCGCAGAGGAGCGACTTCAAATTTCGCTTCTTTTTTGTTTGGTCATGTTATAAAAAACAAAAGAAGCTATTAATCCTATAGCTGAAAACCCACACATCACCATAAAAACCTGCTGATGGCCCAATTCACCTGGGGATGAATCGAGTAGAATTCCTATGAGCGGACCCGCAAAAATATCTGGCGTATAGCCAAAGACCGATATAAATCCAATGGCGGTTCCTGTAATAGCAAGAGGCAATTGCGCTTCTTGCATCAGGGCAAAATATAAAACCCTAGCGGAATACACCCCCACAGCCATGCAAATAATTGAGAATAAAAATAGAAAGATTGTTTGTTCTGAAATCATTCCTGAAGCGAAAATGATACTCGTTATGAGCATGAGCAAAAACCCAATGATAATCCATAAGGACGCTCGAGTCTTATCAGCCAAAAGCCCAATCCCGATGCCAGCTATCGGGCGAATATATAACAAAGACGTACCAACTTTCGCGGATTGAAAATCGTCATAGCGTAGAACATCTTTCGCATACAAACTGAAAATATCGGTTACCTTGTATCCAAAATAGGCACATAAAATGATGGTCATCATAAGCCATACCGAAGGATATTTTAGAACTGTTTTGAAATTTTCAAAGCTATAAATTTTGTTAGAGCTCTTCACTTTCGAAATTTCAGGATGTAATGGCTTCAATAAAAGATATACCATAACTCCTATAATCAGTATTGCTAGAGAAGACATTAAGATGACATAATGAAAAGCTTCTTTGCGTTGTAAAAAGGTGGATTCGGAAATTTCAGTGTTAAGAAAATACGCGAAAATGAAAAGACCAATCGAACCAAAGCTGGCAGCCACCAGACCGCGTCCACCGTCAAGAAAACCAAATGCTAGACCTTGTTTACTTTCGCCTCCCCAAACTCGTGTCGCTTTTATCATCGGCGCCCAGAATAAAAAAATCGTCGTGAACCCATAATATCCAAAGAGCCATCTCAAAGAATAATAATCTGGAAATGTAGCCATGTAAAAACCGCCAAAAGCAGTCAGAATCAATGCTACCGCCATTAATGTTCGCGGTGCATACCTGTCTGCCAGCGAGCCTCCAAAAAAATAGGAGATTAGGGCGATGATGCCGTAAATGGAAAAACAAGCACCTAATTGAAAGTTATTTATTGAAAAAGCTTCAAGAAAAGTTGGGCGAAAAATGCGGGCAAGCACAAAGGGAAGAACAAAAATGGCCTCTCCCGAGAGAATCAAAAGAAAAATAACCAAATAGGACTGTTTGGATTTTGATTCGTTCATTACACCTGCAAAACCCCCAAATTAAATTTTTTCTCAATAGGAGCATGGTTTGCTGCTTCAATTCCCATGCTAATCCAAGTTCTTGTGTCTAACGGGTCTATAATACCATCTGTCCAGATTCTTGCGGCAGCATAATAAGGAGACACCTGCTCATCATAACGGTCTTTTATTCTTTTAAAGAGTTCGTCCTCTTGTTCTTTAGTGATGGTTTCACCTTTCTTCTTCATCGAAGCGGTTTCAATCTGAAGCAAGACTTTTGCAGCAGAATTTCCACTCATAACTGCCAATTCCGCGCTTGGCCAAGCCACAATTAATCTTGGGTCATACGCTTTTCCGCACATGGCATAATTTCCTGCTCCATAACTGTTTCCTATGATAATAGTGAATTTAGGTACAACCGAATTGCTCACGGCATTCACCATTTTTGCACCATCCTTAATAATGCCACCATGTTCACTTTTACTTCCGACCATAAAGCCGGTGACATCCTGTAAAAAAACCAATGGGATTTTCTTTTGGTTACAATTCATAATAAAACGGCTAGCTTTATCGGCGCTATCAGAATAAATTACACCACCGAATTGCATCTCCCCTTTTT
>JBBSLN010000303.1:0-3750 GCA_038255205.1 Flavobacteriales bacterium | reverse complement strand
TGTTTGCCATCGGTAAAGTTTGCTACAAGCCATTTATGATTTAAAAGGCGAATGCTATTGATAAGCACCTTATTTTTTGTCATCGATACATAAGGCACTATTGGATGGTCATCACCGTCATAATCATTAAGTTTGTAAAGTTCATCCTTAATAAATGGAATTAATTGCATCGAATTGTAACCTTGATCTTCAAAATAATCGAGCGCCTCATCATCGTATTCCAAATCAAATAGGCGCATTTCAGCAATTGTCTCTTGCATCGAAGCAATCGAATCTTTGTATCGCTCAACTCTTGCTTCCGACTTTTTGATGTCAACTTCGTAACTCTCTAAAATATGTTTGGAATTCACATATTGAAATATCACCAACAAAACGGTGAATATAAATAAGTACATAAAAATTCTACTCTTCATAAATCTATATGGTTATTTGCAAATTATCATACGCTAAAAAAACGTTTTCCGGTAAATTTTGCTGTACTTCGTCATGAAATCCCAGCCAATGACTGATATGTGTCAAAAAAGCGCGTTCAGGATTCACTTTTTTGATAAGGGCCAACGCTTCCGCTAATGTAAAATGTGAAATATGCTCTTTCTCTCTCAATGCATTCACCACTAATACTTTTACCCCAATGAGTTTTTGGAGCTCCGTATCTTCAATTGTCTTGAAATCTGTCAAATATGCAAAATCCTTAAATCTAAATCCAAATACCTGCAAATGATAATGCAATCCATTAATGGGCATAACCTCCAAATTCCCCAATGTGAAAGGTTTGTTTTCAATTTCCAAACATTTTACGCCTGGTGCGCCGGCATACTTATTCTTAATTTCAAAAATATAAGCAAAGCGTTCTTTGATAGCTGTGATGACCCGTTCATGTGCATAAATCGGAATATCTCCTTGTTTAAAATAAAAAGGTCTAATATCATCCAAACCAGCGGTATGATCCGCATGTTCATGAGTGAAAATAATTCCATCTAGCTTATGAACATCCGCATTGAGCATCTGTTGTCTGAAGTCTGGTCCACAGTCAACAGAATAGGTGTAGTCATCCCATTCTACCAATATGGAAACCCGTAAGCGTTTGTCCTTTGGATTTGTACTTAAGCAGACGGGATGGTCACTTCCAATAACTGGGATTCCCTGCGATGTGCCTGTTCCTAAAAAAGTAATATTCAAGTGTGTTAAGTTTATAACAAAAGTAAGTTTATTTTTTTGTATCAGTGAGCAAATTAATACCTTTGTAAGACATTATACTCAAGCGACTACATGGAAATCACCTTAAAAGGAGACAAAGAATTTGAAGAAATCCCGTCTTTAAAAACGAAAGCACTTCGCATCAACCTTAATGAGAATATCTATGGAACCTTTGCCGAAATAGGCGCAGGCCAAGAAACGGTGCGGCATTTCTTCAGAGCCGGTGGTGGTTCTGGTACAATCGCCAAGGCGATGTCAGCGTATGATAAAGACTTTAGTGACGCCATTTACGGGATTGAAGATGATGGACGCTATGTGACCGAAGCTCGTTTGAGAAAAATGTTGAATCATGAAATTAACCTCATCGAGCAACGTATCACGAGGGATAAACATCCCAATAAAATGTTTTTTTCCTTTGCCAATACGGTTGCGACTATTGATTTTGCAAAGAAATATAAAGGACATGGCTGGGTAGGTGTCAAATACCAAATAGAGCCAGATCAAGGTTACAATGATATCGTCTTACACTTTCGTTTTAAGGAAAATGATGCGCGTCTGCAACAGGAAACGCTTGGTATCCTAGGTACTAACCTAATTTATGGTGCTTATTACAAGCACAATGAGCCAAAAAAATTGCTTCGTTACCTATACGACCATCTCGACAAAGATCAAATAGAGATTGATACCATCAATTTTTCAGGTCCTGCATTTCAAGATGTCGACAACCGTTTGATGAGTTTGCAGTTGGTTAAAAACTCAATGACAGATGCCGTTATGTTTGCTCCAGATGGCAACAACGTACTCCCTGCAAGAGTTCTATACAAGAAAAATATATTAGCATTACGTGGTAGCTTTAGACCAGTTACCAAAGTAAATATCGACATGTATCAAAAGTCGTATGATATGTTCGTTAAGGAAAACAAAGTCGATGTTGAAAACACTCAGGTAGTCTTTGAAATTACGCTTTCTAACTTAAGGGCTGAAGGCGAAATTGATGAACAGGATTTTATGGACAGAGCCAAACTGTTGTGTTCGTTAGGTCACACTGTTTTGATATCCAACTTTCAAGAATATTACAAACTGGTAGAATACTTCTCTCAATACTCCAAGAACAGAATGGGCTTGGCAATGGGTGTTAATAACCTAGTCGATATTTTTGACGAGAAATATTATCGTCACTTGAGTGGAGGTATTCTCGAAGCCTTTGGAAAATTGTTCTTTAAAGATTTGCGTGTCTATCTTTACCCAATGGAAAACGAAGATGGCACTGTTACCGATAGCGAAAACCTAAAAGTACATCCTCGTATGAAGGAGTTGTACAAATTCTTCAAATACAACGGAAAAGTGGTGGACATTACGGATTATGACCATTCCATCCTTTCGATATTCTCAAGAACCGTTCTCAAAGCCATTTCAGAAGGCAAACAAGGCTGGGAAAGTATGCTGCCGGAAGGCGTTGCTAAAATCATCAAGGAGAAAAGCTTATTTGGATTTGAAGCCGAAGAGGTGATGCATAAGGAGTGAGTTTTCTTTAAACGGAAAACAATCAAACCACATACAAAAATATCATCAAGTAATGGCAAAGCGCACCGCCAAGCACAAAAAAATGCCAAATAACATGATTATACGGTATTCGATCAACGGCATAAAATATAATCCCGATGGAATAAAAAGCACCTCCAGCAAATAAAAGTGCAACCCCGTTAGTTCCTAGCAGTGAAGAAAGATTAGAAAAATCAAAGACGATTAGCCAACCCATTACAAGGTACAATAACGTTGAAAATATTTCAAACTTACCCGTAAAGAACAACTTTAGGATTAATCCGAAGCCAGCGATTGCCCAAACCACCCAAAATAGGTGCCAACCCAAACTTTCCGACAAACCAATTAAGAGTACAGGAGTATAAGTTCCAGCAATCAAAACATAAATACTGATATGGTCAATAATACGAAAATAATGTCGACGCTTCTCCCCTTTTACAGAATGGTATAATGCGGAAGCAGTAAACAGAAGAATTATTGAGAATCCATAAAGGATAACACTGAATAAACTCCAGTCAGAGTTTTGTCGTGAATAACTAATCAACAACACTAAACCAGCGATTCCCATCAAAGCACCCAAACCATGAGTCCAAGCATTTAATCGTTCTTCAAAAGCTGATTGTTGACGCTTCATTTTCAGGTTTGAGGTTTGAGGTTTGAGGCTTGAGGTTAGATGTTAGATGTTAGATGTTTGATTCTAGAAGTTAAATTAGTGATTTTTATTAATTTGAAATATTCTGACTTTTTATTTCTTTTAATTTTTTTGATTTTTTATATTTTTCACTTCTTATCAACCTTGACTGCCCACTTATCCCGAATTACTATGAAATCAATAGGAAATGCAGGACTTTGACGTTCGAGGCGTCCATCTTGAAATGCACGAAGGAGAATATCTTCAATCATGAAATCTTCAGCAACGTGTACTGGATCAAATTCTCGCTTTAATGAACTATCAAAAAATTTCGCAGTATTGTTGAACCAAAAGGCGCGCCAACCGCTTCGTAATTCCTT
>JBBSLN010000302.1:0-3784 GCA_038255205.1 Flavobacteriales bacterium | reverse complement strand
GTTTCGATTAAAAAGATCTTGGGTAATTCAAAACCCTACTATGCAAATCATGTGGGTGAAGACGAAATCGGAGAAGTTGCAATTTTAGTAGGCGCATTTATGTTGCTGAAACGAAGTGTCTATAATGAAGTAAAAGGATTTGATGAGGATTATTTTATGTATGGTGAAGACATGGATTTGTCATATCGCATCACCAAAGGTGGCTATCAAAATTATTATAATCCATCAACTACCATTATTCATTTTAAAGGAGAAAGTACCTTAAAGGATAAAGTCTATGCCAAACGTTTTAATGAAGCGATGCAGATTTTCTTTAAGAAGCATTTTAAACCAAATTTGTTTTATAACTCACTAATTTGGATAGGAATCAAGGGAATCACTCTATTGAATCCTAAACCAGAGCAGAATAATGTAATCATTAAGAGCTATGTGTTGATGTCTGATAAAATGAATGAGTCATTAAAATCGAAATTAGATAAACCTATTCAGTTATATTCGTTGGATTTAAAAGCAACTGACCATCAAGAATATATTTTTGATAATCATTACCTGTCATTTAAAAACATAATAGACCATCTTAAATCCTTTAACAAAGAAGCTGATTTGACTTACAAAATACTTCCAAAAAATTCTCGGTTCCTTATTGGTAGTAACAGCTCAAAAGGCAGAGGAGAGGTGATTGAGTTCTGACATTCAAAATCAAAAAACACTTTTCTCCCCGTTCGAGCAGTATCGAACATCGAAAGTTGTTTTGTTTTGAAAGCAGCACGTGTGGCTTATAGAGAACCTATTTGATATGCTATAAAATTCAAGGTTTTTCTCGATTAATTTTAAAATGAGATCATTGTAAATTCTAATGAATATATAAGAAAGTCTATCATTTTTGATTAATTTTGCAATGAAACTATATAAAATTACCGTTACAATACATATATGGCAAAGTTTGAACTGAAACTTCCGAAAATGGGAGAGAGCGTCGCAGAGGCAACCATTACTTCTTGGCTAAAGAATGTGGGTGACACCATTGAAGCCGATGAAGCTGTGCTGGAAATAGCTACTGACAAAGTTGATAGTGAAGTGCCAAGTGAAGTGGAAGGCGTGTTAGTTGAAAAACTATTCAATGTGGATGATGTTGTAAAAGTCGGTCAAACCATAGCCATCATCGAAACAGCGGCAAACGGTTCTGTTGAAGTTTCAACACCTATGGCTGAACCTGAAAAGGAAATTCCAGCAGCTGAGACCGCTTCCGTGCATGAAGTGACCCAAACAGTTGAAGCCGCAAAAACAGCGGTTGCAGCAGTTGCATCATCAGAAGATCGTTTTTATTCGCCATTGGTTAGAAATATTGCGAAACAAGAAGGTGTTACACAAACCGAATTGGATGCGATAACAGGAACTGGCAAAGAAGGTCGTGTGACCAAAGATGATATTCTTGGCTATATCGAAAATAAAAGCTCGACACCTGAGCAGGTCCAACAGCCTGCACAAGAAACTTACAAACATACGCCTACTGAAGTACATCAGCCAAAATCTCAAGAAGCTCCTAAAGTAGCCGCAGAGCAAGCAAATGGTGCAGAAAAGCCAAAAGCAGCTCCTGTTGTTGCAAGTGGTGACGATGAAATCATTGAAATGAGTAGAATGGGCAAATTGATTGCGCATCACATGGTCGAGTCGGTACAGACATCGGCACACGTGCAAAGTTTTATTGAAGCGGATGTAACTGAAATCTGGAACTGGAGAAATAAAGTCAAAGATGAATTCTTCAAGCGCGAAGGTGAAAACCTCACGTTTACACCTATATTTATGGAAGCTGTGGCAAAAGCCATCAAAAAGTTTCCGATGATCAATATTTCCATTCAAGGTGATAACATCATCAAAAAGAAACATATCAATCTAGGAATGGCTGCGGCATTGGCAGACGGAAACTTGATTGTTCCTGTCATTAAAGATGCCGATCAACTTAATTTGGTTGGAATGACAAAGCGTGTCAACGATTTAGCTAATAGAGCGCGATTAAACCAGTTAAAACCAGATGATATCCAAGGAGGAACTTATACGGTGACTAATGTTGGCACTTTTGGAAGTATCATGGGAACACCAATCATCAACCAGCCACAAGTTGCAATTTTAGCGCTTGGTGCGATTAGAAAAGTGCCAGCAGTTGTAGAAACACCAGCAGGCGATTATATCGGAATCCGTTACAGAATGTTCTTGTCACATTCGTATGATCATCGTGTTGTCAATGGCGCTTTAGGTGGACAATTTGTGAAAGCGGTCAAAGATTATTTGGAAGCTTGGGATCCTGAAAGAGAAATTTGACAAATGACGTAATTAGAAGCACCAGACCTCACAGGATTTCAAAACCTGTGAGGTCTTTTCGTTTCAAATTTTTGTTAAAATAATTTTATGAAATAGAAACAATTTCTTATCTCCAACTGCTGACCAAATGGCTTTTTGTACTTTTGCAGTGTCATTTCAACGACTTAACAACACACATCTGAACAATAAACAACTCAACAACAAACAAATGAAATTAAATCTCACAAAGCCCATCTGCTTCTTCGACCTTGAAACCACGGGAATCAACATCACAAATGACAGAATTGTAGAAATTTCTGTGCTAAAAGTCCATCCAAATGGTAAGGAAGAGCGTACAACTTGGGTTGTCAATCCAACAATTCCCATACCTGCGGAAGTGACTGCCATTCACGGATTTTCGGACGCTGACGTCGCTGACAAACCAACGTTTAAGGAGATAGCGAAAGACGTTTATAATATGATAAAGGATTCTGATTTGGGAGGTTTTAATTCCGATCGATTTGATATTCCAGTTTTAGCCGAGGAAATGTTACGCGCAGATGTCGATTTTGACATGAAAAATAGAGTCTCAATTGATGTGCAGACCATTTTCCATAAGATGGAGCAACGAACGCTGGTTGCTGCGTATAAGTTTTATTGCGATAAAAGTTTAGAGGATGCTCATAGCGCTGAAGCGGATACAGTTGCGACCTACGAAGTTTTAAAAGCGCAATTGGACAGATATGAAGATTTAGAAAACGACACCAAATTTTTAGCGGAGTTCAGTTCAAGAAAGAAGTTCGCAGATTTTGCAGGCTTCATCACGTTTAATAAAAAGGGAGAGGAATGTTTTTCTTTTGGAAAGCATAAAAATAAGCGAGTAGAAGACGTCCTCAACGACGAGCCCGGTTATTTCGGATGGTTGCTCAATGCAGATTTTCCTTTATATACTAAAAAAGTGTTAACAGCGATTAAGTTGAAGGCGTTTAATAATAAATTGGATTAAAGTCTACTGTCACATTCAGCGGAGTCGAAATGTTGTGGCAGCTATTATGTAAAGTGATTTGAGTAAAACTTTGCGTCTCTATGTTTTCGCGAGAATTACAATTTAAATGCTAAAAATTCTCTGTGGAACTCTGTGCCTCTGTGTGAACCTCTGCGAAATAGCTTTTTTTTGGACATATTTTTTCTAACTTTATAAACTAAAACTATTCGTGTTTTCGTGGCAAACCACTTTAACAACAAACAACTCAACATCAAACTTTATTTCATTAAATTTAACAAACTAAAAAAGTCCAGATTCCAGCAGCGTAGCGGTCTTGATTCTTGGCTCTAAAATAATCTCCAAGCTTCGTGCTTCAAACTTCAAACTTACACATGAAACTCATCTGCATAGGTCGCAATTACACAGACCACATCAAGGAACTGGCTAACGAACGACCAACCGACCCGGTTGTGTTCTTAAAGCCGGACACAGCTATCCTAT
>JBBSLN010000301.1:0-3787 GCA_038255205.1 Flavobacteriales bacterium | reverse complement strand
TTTCTTCTCTTTGAAGTCTAAAGCCTTTAATTTCGGTTTTACAGACAATTTATCCGTCAGTTCATATAAAGGTTCATCAAATGGCACATTGATATGTACTGGTCCACCTTTATGAACCGCTAAATTGATAGCTGTGTTTATTTCTTCCTCGTTGAAAGATTGTATATCGTCTTGCAAGCCTAAAAAACGCTCTAATTTGTCTTCAAAATTTTTAAACATTGGGAGCTCCTCTTGTCCTGACAAATTGAGCTCATCTTTTAAATCCAACTTTAAGCTTGCAGAATGCAAAATATGGTTTACAAAAACATTTTTCTGGTTAATGGTCTGTCCATCCCCTATGCCCACAAGATGTTTTGGTCTGTCGGCTGATAGAACTACCAATGGAATATCACTGTAATACGCTTCTGAAATCGCAGGATAATAATTTAGCAAAGCGCTGCCAGAGGTACAAACGACTGCAGCCGGCTGTTGTAACTGTTGGGCTATCCCGAGTGCGAAAAAACCAGCGCAACGTTCATCAACAATACTATAACATACAAAAAATGGATCATTTGTAAATCCAATAGTCAAGGGTGCATTTCTGCTGCCTGGTGAAATGACGATATGTTTGATGTTTTTTGCTTTAAAAAGCTGAACCACGGTTTGGGCAAGTGGAATTTTAGAATACTTCATTGAATCTAGTTCTTATGGCAAATCTACGAAATCGGAGAGCCATTTACAATTACAAAATGCTTTTAATCACTTCGGCTTTTGAAACCGTTTCTTCCCATTCCATTTCGGGATTTGAATCCTTCGTGATTCCTCCTCCGATATAGATAAATGCTTTGTTGTCTTTTAATTGCATACAACGTAAATTGACATAAAAATCGGAAGTATCTTTTATAACTGCGTAGGCATTATTTTCCACATTGCGTCTATAGGAATTCCTCGAAGTTCGCTCTTTGAAATTCAACTCTCCAAGAAAACCTGAATAATACTCCCGATGATAACCTTCGTTTGCAAGGATGAATTGCTTCGCTTTTTCTTTGGGAAGTCCACAAATCGCAGGCGTTGGGTGCAGCTTTTTTAGTAATTCTTTGAGGTTTGAAGATTGAGGATTGAGGTTGGCGGTTATGGTCGTTTTTAGATGAAGCAGATTCCCGGCTTTAATGGTTTCTCTATCAGAACACTGCAGACTGGAAACTGAAGACTGAAAACTTTTCACTATAAAATCAGTCACAATTTGTTGTTCTTCTTTTTCCTTTTTCTGCCAAATCACGTCAAGAGTCCCTCTAAAATTTTGTGTTCCAGCCAAAGCCATTGTGGACAAACGATTGCCTTGAATATTCAATAATGTTTCTGGTGTAGCGCCAAGCCAAAGCCCAACTTTAGGATGGTACCAGCAATAGACGAATGCCGATTGATACGTACTCAAGAGTTTTTTGAAAATCTCAATAGGGCTTGATTCTTCAAGTGAAATCTCTTCTTTTCTTGACAAAACTACTTTTAAATAGTCATTTCTCTGTATTGCATTAACAGCTCGTTCAACCAATTGGATATGGAATTGTTTTTGCTTTTCAGAAGAAATAGGATTCTTTGGCTGTGCTTGGACAAAGCCGGTGTCTTGCGTAGTCGGGAGGTGCGGCAAAACTGTATTCAATAAAACAGCGGAATCGATAGGAATAAGTACAGGTTTATCTTTGTTATCAAAAGGAGCAAGCACAAATCCACTTTCGGTAAAATCAGAAACATCGTGAACTATGGAATCCTTCTGAAGCAAGCATTTTAATATGGATTCATTCGGCTTTCTATACGCTACAAATGGCAATTCGTTTTTGTAATGATTCTGAATTTGTTCAAAAAAATCGTCCCAGATCATCTATTTGGTTTTGGGCAATGAAATAGTGGTTAACCTACAAATGGAAATCAAATTGTCATCATCGTCAGTAACTCTTATATCCAATAGTTGAGTCGTTCGTCCTTTGTGTAAAAATGTTGCTTTGGCATATATATAGCCGTCTTTGACACTTTTTAAATGATTGGCAGTAATTTCCAAACCTCTTACATAAGATTTTTCGGTATCCATAAAAATATGGGATGCAAAACTCCCCACGCTTTCCGCTAATGCTGCTGTCGCACCACCATGCAACACACCATCAGGTTGATGCACCTTTTCATTAACTGGCATTCTGGCAATTAGAAAATCTTTGCCATAGTCGATAATTTCAATGTCCAAGGTTTCCAATAATGTGTTTTTCCGGATTGAATTTGCTTTAGACAGAATGTCTTCTTTAGATAATTGCATAGAAATACTGTATTTTTAATGTCGAATGTAAAAGTACAAAACATACGCATAAATGAACCCACCAGAAAAAGAAATCTCATACCAAACCACTAACTCCTATTCAACACTCAACGAACTGACGACCACAACAAAAAATGTTTGGTTTGTGTGCCATGGTATGGGTTATTTGAGTCGCTATTTTATCAATTATTTTAATGAATTGGACGCTGCTGAAAACTATATTATTGCACCACAAGCGCAGAGCAAATATTACGTTCCCCCAAAATTTAAACATGTTGGCGCCAGTTGGTTGACGAAAGAAAACACCATAAAAGAAACGGAAAATGTGCTGCGTTATTTTGATATGGTTTTTGAGGCTGAAAAAATTCCAAACGATAAAAATCTAATTGTATTAGGATACTCTCAAGGTGTATCTGTGGCATTGCGATACGTGGCAAAACGACAAATAAAATGTTCTCAAATCGTTTTATTGTCAGGAGGTATTCCAAAGGAACTGCTTGCTGACGATTTTAATTTTTTAAATGCAAAGACCAAATTATCAATGATTTATGGTGACAACGATGAATATTTAGATGAAGATCGTATCCTTCAGGAGAAGAATAGGGCTTTTGAATTGTTTGGACATCTGGATTTGAATATAGTTTCTTTTGAAGGTAAACATGAAGTGAAGAAAGAAATTCTACCGACGTTAATAAATTAAAAGAGTGGTCTAAATAAGACCACTCTTTTTTGGTTATAACATGAATTTAATCTAACCTTTAATGTTTGGCATTTGATGAAATTATTTTCTTAACCTCACTTCCTTGTTCACTTGTTATTTTTATGAAAAGGAATCTATCAAGTGCATTTGAAAGATCAAATGTTACATTCTCAATAGTGTCTTTGGTATAGTTTACATTTTCATATGTTTTAACAACTATACCTCGCAAGTCGATGATCTCGATTTTAACATTAGTGTCAAAATCGTATTCATATTTCACATTTATCTCTCTAGCAAAAGGATTAGGATATAAAGTGAATAGATTCAAACGACCACCTCTTGTTGGTTGCTCAACACAATCAACAGAAGCACCATCAAATGAACTACCTCCATTATTTCCATCAATAGCTCCACCGTTGCAAGCTACACCATGAACTATGGTGTAAAATGAATCTCCAAGATCAGTAACATCTATAGGGCCAACCGTATAACTAGTTACGCCACCTCCTAAATCTGGATTGAAATTGTATTGTCCTGGAGCCACTGTAGGTACCAATCTTCTTTTTCCTTGAGTAAGAGGGAAAGGTGTGCAGCCAATATATACATGGGCTTCATTCAATACATTTCCATCAAGCATTTCATATAATACTGTAACTTCACCATCAAAATAGGACACAGTTGCAGTACCATATAATGAACCAGGACCATCTGTTGGATCACAGTCATTTCCATTGCCACCATATAGATCAAAAACATAAACACCTTCCGCAGTGATTTCATTTGTCCATCCCCATCGATTGAAT
>JBBSLN010000300.1:0-3793 GCA_038255205.1 Flavobacteriales bacterium | reverse complement strand
ACTTTTTGGACAATAATTTTAGCGTCATCTGGATGTTCTTCCAGATAATCTGTCAACATTTCAGAAACCGCTTGGCTTACTTATGCAGACACTTCTCTATTTCCCAACTTGGTTTTTGTTTGACCTTCAAATTGAGGTTCTTGAACTTTAACGGAAATAATAGCGGTCAATCCCTCACGGAAATCATCACCTGCAATTTCAAATTTCAAGTTCTTCAACATTCCGGATTCGTCGGCATACTTTTTTAAGGTCATTGTCAAGCCACGACGGAACCCTGCTAAATGCGTCCCACCTTCATGCGTGTTGATATTATTCACATACGAATGCAAATTTTCTGCATAAGACGTATTATAAACCATTGCTACTTCAACTGGCACACCATTCTTTTCACCTTCAAAGGCGATGACATCTTTCATCAAAGGCTCTCTGTTCCCATCCAAAAATCGGATAAATTCCTTAAGACCTTCTTCTGAATAGAACGTTTCACCTTCAAATTCACCATCATCCTTTTTGTGACGTTTGTCAATCAAATGAATGGTAATTCCCTTATTCAAATAGGCCAATTCACGTAATCTACTTGCAAGCGTATCGTAACTATATTCTAATGTTTGAGTGAAAATAGTTGCATCTGGCTTGAATGTCACTGTAGTACCTCTTTTATCAGATTCCCCGATTTGTTTTACAGGATACAAGGCTTTACCACGCTCATATTCCTGTTCCCAAATTTTTCCATCTCTATAAACGGTTGCTCTTAAATGATCGGATAACGCGTTTACGACACTCACTCCCACACCATGCAAGCCACCAGACACTTTATAGGAATCCTTATCGAACTTTCCTCCGGCTCCAATTTTGGTCATAACGACTTGAAGGGCAGACACACCTTCTTTTTTATGCAAGTCTACAGGAATTCCACGACCATCATCTATAGTTGTGATGGAGTTGTCTTCGTTTATGATTACTGTAATGTTATTACAATGTCCCGCAAGCGCTTCATCAATGGAGTTATCGACGACCTCGTACACCAAATGGTGCAAACCACGAGTCCCAACGTCACCTATATACATCGATGGACGCATACGCACGTGCTCCATACCTTCCAAGGCCTGAATACTATCTGCTGAATAATTATGTTTGTTAAATTCTTCTTTAGGTTCGCTCATATTATTTCTATTATTTTTCTAATATTATAGTTATCAACCAAATAAAAATCATATTCCTTTAGTGGTTATTATCCAACGAGAGAATGGTTTGAAGTTTATTTCATTTAACGGGAATCCATAAAAAAAATGACACTGGTTGGTATCATTTTTTGGATACTCACAAAGATACGAAACTATACCTCTATTTGAAAGTTTTTTATCGATTAAGGCTCTTAATTATGAACATTTGTTAATTACTAGAAATGCGCTTAAACACGCTCGAAAGCACCTTAAACATGATGTGCTGTCTCGTAAGTCAATTAAAAAACCGAAAGAATTGGAAGATCGCTAAAACCCGCTTTTTTTGTTGGTGAACGATTTGTCTATTTCTATGTCATAAGTTCTAAATACTGAAATATCTAAAAAATTGCACTCATTTATTTATAGTTGGTTTTTAACTGCAAAAAAGAATATTTTTATGAGACTAAAAAAATCTTTATGAAAATACTATTTCACTCGGTCATTCTATGTATTTTCGTGTCCTTTAGTTTATATTCTCAAACGGATTCATTGAGTTTTAAAGAAAGTAGACTGACTTTTATTGGTGTGAATTTGGACTATGGATTTCTAATCAGGCACACTGAATCATTGCGCAATATAGACAATTCCCAGCCCTATGCCTTGGGTTTGGATTGGAGCAGGCTGTTGCTTACCCAAAAAGCGTGGGATTTCTGCAATTGTTTTCCAAAGGTCGGAGTTAATGTCGCTTATTGGAATTGGGACAACCCTGACATTTTGGGCAATGGTGTATTTGCCCTAGGTTACGTCGAACCCTATTTTAGAACTCAAAAAAAAACCAATATTTTTTTTACGATGGGTCTAGGTGGCGCATACCTTACAAATCCCTATGATGTAGATACAAATCCAAATAACGAATCTTACAGTACTCACCTGAGCTTTGCGCTTATGGCAGGTCTAGGCATTAATTACCGTTTGACCGAAAAATTAAATATCCGACTCGCAGCAAAATACAACCACACCTCCAATGGTGGTATTAGGACGCCCAATAAAGGTTTGAACTTTCCCACTTTAAGTTTGGGCATCCATACGAGTTTGGAGGATGTTCAATATCCCTATCTCTCAAAAATTGGGAAACGTGAAGCTCCGATAGAAAAAACGAGATTCTCATTGGTGCATTTTTCTGGTTGGAGTAATGCTAATGTCGGTGATAAGGACAAATTTTATGTTTTTGGTCTTACTGCGAATTACAGCAGATGGGTGGGCAACAGAAGTGCTTTGACGGCAGGTACGGAATGGATTTTCGATTATTCCAGAAAGGAACGGATAAAAATAGACGATGGTAATGCCAGTTTTCTGCAAGGCAGCGCATTGGTTGGACATGAATTCTGGCTCGGGAAAGTAACCTTTAGCCAGCAGTTGGGCGTTTATTACTTCAATGAGTATCGGACAAAAGATGATGTATACCAACGCTATGGATTAACATACAATTTCAGTAAGCATATTTTTGCAGGCTTTAATCTCAAGGCACATCGCCATGTGGCAGATTTTTTTGATTTGAGAATTGGTTATACTTTTTAGAAGGCATTGATTCGATTTGCCAAATTTTCCGTTAGTTGAAAATCTGGAATCTCGCTAGAATTAAAATGATCCCGCTGAAATAGCGGGATTAGTTCGATTTGCCATATTTTCTGCGACTCCGTCTTGAAAATCTGGAATCTCATTAATAGGCATCGGCATGCACTTTCGAAACGGCCCTACCAGAAGGGTCATTCATGTTCTTGAATGCTTCATCCCATTCCAATGCAATTTTGGTACTGCAAGCCACGCTCGGTTCTTGAGGAACACATAAGGCGGCCGCATCACTTGGAAAGTGTTCTTCAAATATGGAGCGGTAATAAAACTCTTCTTTATTTTGAGGTGTTTGAAGTGGAAACCTGAAATGGGCATTTTTTATTTGCTCATCAGTCACTTCTTTGGCCACCATTAATTTCAATGTATCGATCCAACTATAACCAACACCATCACTGAACTGCTCTTTTTGTCTCCAAGCGACGCTTGCTGGCAGCATGTCTTCAAAAGCCTTACGAACCACCCATTTTTCCATGCGTTCACCATTGATCATTTTATCTTGAGGGTTGATGCGCATCGCAACATCCATAAACTCCTTATCCAAAAATGGGACACGACCTTCAATTCCCCAAGCTGCCAGACTTTTATTGGCACGTAAACAGTCATACATATGCAATTTGCTTAATTTACGGACGGTTTCTTCATGAAATTCTCTCGCATTTGGTGCTTTGTGAAAGTACAAGTAACCACCAAATAATTCATCGGCACCTTCGCCAGATAAAACCATTTTTATCCCCATGGATTTTATGACTCTTGCCATTAAATACATGGGTGTGCTTGCTCTAATGGTTGTGATATCATAAGTTTCGAGATTGTAAATTACATCACGAATAGCGTCTAAACCTTCTTGAATGGTGAATTTGATTTCATGATGAATCGTTCCAATATGGTCAGCGACTTTCCTTGCTGCCGCCAGATCTGGTGAGCCTTCCAATCCCACAGAAAAACTGTGTAATTGTGGCCACCAAGCGGCTTGTGTATCGTCTGATTCAATGCGTTTT
>JBBSLN010000299.1:0-3799 GCA_038255205.1 Flavobacteriales bacterium | reverse complement strand
ATTTATGGTGTCTGTAATTTTAATATTATTGGTGGCAGAGGCGAAATCTTTGTTTCGGTCAAAATACATACTGTCACCTTCTATGATTCGGCTTTCATAATCAATTCTTGAATTTTTTATGAAATAACCAGTATCATTTTCGGTATCATAAAAACCACGTTCGCAATAGATGGTACTGGTTTCTCCTACAATGGTTGAAGGACCATACAAATAGGCATGACCATTGACAGAGTAAAAATCGAGCTGATTTGTTTTAAGCGTATATTCTGGATTAACTAACACCACATTATTGACGAACTGATATTTTTTGCTTTCCATATAATAGCGACCGATTCGGCTGGTGATCGTTCCCGAAGAATCACGAACTACTTTTCCGCCTATGTTGTAATAGGCTTGTTGTTTTATTTTATCAAAGTGAAGTATATCAGTCGTTAAAGTTGATTTTGGCTCCGTTAGTACCACTTGTCCGCTTGCAAATGCCAATTGGGTTTTGCCGCTATATTCAACATATCTAGCAGTCATGGTTACCGTGTCGCCTTGCTTCATGACGACATTGCTGAAAGCTTCAATAAAATCTTCCTTTTCGTAATAAATTGCTTTGTCACACCACATGTCGATACCTTCATGGGCAAAATGAACTTGTTGCATGTTGTCTCTAGTGAACACCGTAACACCAGGTCCTTTCAATGAGTCGGAATTAGCGAAAGGTGCGTATTCAATACGTATTTTTTTGGAAGTCTGTGCAGGGTTTTTTTGTGCAAAGGATGTTATTGTGAAACACAAACTGAATACAAGGAGAAAAACGTAAGGAACTATTTTCAAAATGTTATGGTTTTGTTTCAAAAATAACTTTATTAGTACGGAAGCATTGTTAGTTAACAAAAGTTTTAACAATTGTCTATCTTACAATGGTTTGCTTTCTATCAGGTCCGACAGAGACAATTGTAATCGGAATTTCAAGTTCTTTTTCAAGATATTCAATATAATCCATTAATGGTTGTGGCATTTGGGATGCTTCGGTCATTTCGGTCAAATCGGCTTGCCATCCTTTCATTTCTGTATAGATAGGGGTCACGTTTTCTTCTTCAATATTGAATGGTAAATGATGAATGATTTCACCTTTGTAATTATAAGCCGTACATACTTTCAAGGTTTTAAAACCAGAAAGCACATCGCCTTTCATCATAATCAATTGTGTAACACCGTTGATTTGACAAGCGTAACGCAAAGCGACAAGGTCTAACCAGCCGCAACGTCTTGGACGACCTGTTGTAGCGCCAAATTCGTTACCAACACGTCCCATGGTTTCTCCGTCTTCATCAAATAATTCCGTTGGGAAGGGTCCTGAACCAACTCTAGTGGTATAGGCTTTAAAAATACCGAAAACTTTGCCAATTTTATTTGGAGCGATTCCCAAACCTGTACAAGCGCCTGCTGCCGTTGTATTGGAAGATGTGACAAATGGATAGGTGCCAAAATCGATATCCAATAAGGACCCTTGTGCGCCTTCTGCCAAAATGGATTCGCCTCTTTTTTGTGCTTGGTGCAAATATTCTTCCGAGTCGATGAATTTTAGGCTCTTTAATATGTCTATCGATTTGAAGAATTCTGCTTCAAGTTCCTGCAAATCATATTGTACATCCACATTATAAAACGCAATCATCGCTTCATGCTTATCAGCCAAAGCACGATATTTAAGTTTCCAATCAGCCAATTCTATGTCACCAACTCTGATACCATTTCTACCGGTTTTGTCCATATAGGTTGGCCCAATTCCTTTTAATGTAGAACCGATTTTAGCCTTTCCTTTAGATGCTTCACTTGCTGCATCGAGTAGGCGATGGGTTGGCAAAATGATATGTGCTTTTCGCGAAATCAACAATGATTTTCTATAGTCCACGTTTTGCTCTTCAAGTTTGTCCAGTTCTTTCTTAAAGATGACGGGATCAATTACGACACCGTTACCAACGAGATTTACTTTGTCTTCATGAAAAATTCCAGACGGAATCGTGTGAAGCACATGTTTCTTGCCGTTAAAAACCAAAGTATGTCCTGCATTCGGGCCACCTTGAAAACGTGCAATA
Organism: Flavobacteriales bacterium; assembly: GCA_038255205.1. Lineage (GTDB taxonomy): Bacteria > Bacteroidota > Bacteroidia > Flavobacteriales > Flavobacteriaceae > JBPOFM01. Next base: position 1,715 of record JBBSLN010000299.1, on the reverse strand, counting down.
ATATTGTATTTGGAGGTCAATACATCGACAATTTTTCCTTTGCCTTCATCTCCCCATTGTAGTCCAAGTAGTAAGTCTACTGCCATTCTATAAAATTAATTTGGTTGTTTGTTTTTAGTTCCGTAAAAGTAGAGTGAGTGATTGCTAATGGAAATATCAAAGACTTCCTCAATCGTTTTTTTAATGGTCTGAATCCGTGGGTCACAAAACTCGATGACCTCGCCAGTATCTGTAAGAATCACATGGTCGTGTTGCTTATCGAAATAAGATTTTTCATAATGCGCCTGATTTTGACCAAACTGATGTTTGCGAACCAAAGCACAGTCCAAAAGCAACTCAATCGTATTATACAATGTTGCTCGACTGACGCGATAGTTCTTGTTTTTCATTTTGATATAGAGTGATTCGATATCAAAATGTTCTTCGCTATCATAGATTTCCTGCAGGATAGCATAACGCTCCGGAGTTTTACGGTGACCTTTGTCTTCAAGGAATTTGGTAAAGACATTCTTTACGATTTCCTGATTGCTATGTTCTGTTTTTACACTCATAATTGATCCCGAAAGCTCGCGACAAATTTACGCTTTTTAAACTCTTGTCACCTTATCAATCCCGTTAATTTTTTTGAGATTGTCCATCAGCTTTTTGAGCATCGTACTATTTTTTACTATCACGTTGATTTTTCCTGAAAAGATGCCATCGTCACTCTCAAAGCTGATACTCTTCATATTCACGTGCATATTTGATGAAATGATATTGGTGATATGATTGACCAGTCCGATATTGTCAATACCGGATAAGGTTATTTGGGCAGTAAATTCCTGTTGTGAGGAATCTATCCATTTGGCCTGCATGATGCGATATGAGTAATTGGATTGCAAGCTTACTGCATTAGGACAATTTTTTTTATGCACCTTAATCCCTTCATTGATGGTCAAGAAACCAAACACATCGTCACCTGGGATTGGGTTGCAACAGGCAGATATCTTATAATCCAGTTTTTCTTCTTCCTTACCAAAAACGAGCATGTCGTATTTTGCCGTAATCTCATCTTTATCAATATCTACCGATACTGAAGGTTTACGGATTTTATTTTTGATATAGCTCATAAAAGCGTTACTGCGGGAGTTCGCGTAATCTTTGAGCATTGGGTTATCAATTGTGCCAACGCCGGCTCTGTAAAATAAGTCGAGACTTGTTTTTAGCTTAAAATGCACTACCATCTCATTGATGGACTTTTCATCGAGACTTATTTTTAGCTGTTTAAGTTTACGTCGTAATATTTCTTTGCCCTCCTCTGCAACTTCTTTTTTCTCGTCTTTGAGCGAAGATTTGATTTTACTTCGCGCTCTCGCTGTTGTTGCATAATCCAACCAGTTGGGATTTGGCCGTGCATTTTCTGAAGTCAATATTTCTACTTGGTCACCACTTTGTAATTCGTGGCTCAATGGCACTAACTTTCCGTTTACTTTGGCGCCACGTGTTTTCATCCCTATTTCGGTGTGGATACTAAAGGCAAAATCGAGTGGTGTTGCGCCTTTTGGTAGAGATTTTAAATCGCCTTTAGGTGAAAATACATAGATTTCTTTTGAATAAAGATTAAGTTTAAATTGTTCTACGAAATCCACAGCATTGGTTTCATTGCTTTCCAGGGCCTCTTGTAATTTATCAATCCAAGTATCGAGTGCATCTTCGGCGTTGCCTTCCTTATATTT
>JBBSLN010000298.1:0-3807 GCA_038255205.1 Flavobacteriales bacterium | reverse complement strand
CAATCCATAGGCGACAACTTCGTGTCCATTATTGACTAAACGATTGATGGCGAGATAGGAATATCTCCCTGGATTTGTTGAGGCTCCAAAGACCAATGTTTTCTTTTTCATTTTTTCTTTTCAATGTTAAAAACCTGTTAAGATGTGTTAAAATCAGTAACACAATTCAAAGTTAAGCGTCTATGGAGAAACAACCTAATCAGTTGTAGTTAAAATTAATCAATAAAACGAGCTAACTATTCGTACTCATCAATCAATCAAAAAATGAAAAAACTATCCTTAGTGTGTGCTTTTATGCTATCTATTATGGCAAGCGCACAACCCCAAGCACAATCAGAATTACTATACGGAACGATTTCTGGTCGCATTATGGATGCTTCACTAAATGAACCCTTACCTTATGTGAGCGTCATTATTAAATCAACATCCAATGAAATTATTACAGGAGGGATTACTAATGACAATGGAACCTTTGAAATCAAAAAAATTCCAGAAGGAAAGGTCATAGTGAACATTCAGTACATTGGATTCAAAACCATTTCGAAAACTGTAGAAATAAATAATAAAGACCATGATATCAATTTAGGTGACATTCAACTTGAAGAGAATGTTGCGAATCTAGACGAAGTAACTGTTGTTGCGGAGGTATCAACCATTCAACAGAAGGTCGATAGAAAAGTCATTAATGTCGGAAAGGACTTGACCACAGCTGGTGCAACAGCATCAGACATTATGAACAATATTCCATCGGTAAGCGTTGATCAGCAAACAGGAAATATCAGTTTACGCGGTAACGAAAACGTGCGTGTAATGGTCGATGGTAAATTATCAAACGTGCCAATTTCCCAATTGTTGAAGCAAATTCCATCCACCTCTATAAAACAAATTGAATTGATCACAAATCCTTCGGCTAAATATAATCCTGAAGGAATGAGCGGTATCATTAATATTATCCTTCATAAAAACACAAACATTGGATTTAACGGGAATTTGAATCTTGGACTTACCAAAGAAATTTATGCTCGATTCAACAGTTCTATCGATATGAATTATCGCAATGGAAAATTCAATTTCTATGGAAATTATGGAAATTTTACAGGGAAAAGTGCTAACTATGGAAGCATCGAACGACCAGAAGACAATTCCTTACAGCTATTTGATTTTCTGAATAACAGCAAATCTCATTTATACAAATTTGGTGTCGATTTTTATTTGAACGACAACAATACCTTTTCAGTATTCACAAATCAAAACCTTTTTGAAGGGGATGGTGGTGGATTTACGGATATCATAAATGGAAACGAGCCCATTCAATCTCAAATATTTTATAATGTTTCAGATAATACGTCTTCTCAATATAATGTTGCCTTTAAACACAATTTCAAAAAAGATGGTGAAAAGCTCGATGTTGAATTTGATTACAACACATTCGAGCAAGGTGAGGATACTGATTTTAAATTTACGAACTTCACATTTCCGCCTAATTACAAAGATTTCGTAGATACCGAAAGAAATCAAACGACCATCAATGTAGATTATGTCAACCCATTTAGTGATAAGGCAAAACTAGAAGTTGGTCTTGAAGCGCGCTTATATGATACCACTGTAAATTACGACTCTACGGGTCTGTCATTTGATGAATCTGGTAACGTAATTGAGACACCGAGCACCGATTTTGATTACAAAAGAGATATTTATTCGGCCTATGCAACGTATGGAAAGACTTTCGAAAAATGGAGCTATCAATTTGGAGCTAGAGCCGAAACGGTAACAGACGAAGCTAAAGCATTGCGCTTTTTCGAAAGTGAGACTGAAACCATTCCTTTCAAAAATGATTACTTTCAAATATATCCATCTGCATTTCTGACCTATTCACCAACTGAAAAAAATTCGTATCAGGCAAGTATCAGTCGTCGTGTGGACAGACCAGGACTACAACAAGTTAATCCAATACGTGAATGGAGCACACCCCTTATTTCATCATTTGGTAATACTGAATTGTTGCCCCAATATACAAATTCCATTGAAATTAATTATACTCGAAATTTGGAAAATGGCTCAATTACAACTGGGGTATTCTATAGAATGATAGAGGATGAAATCAATAGAGCTGTCTTTATTGACCGTCTAGATTTGAATCGAATTATTTTGAGTTATGACAATTTTGACAATACTTCTGCCTATGGCGTGGAATTATCGAGTAATTATCGCCCCACAAAATGGTGGAGTTTTAATGCAAGTTTTGACTTGTTTGCCCAAACACAAACAGGAATTTCCGAAATTCTGAATACTCCAGAAGGTCAAATTCCATCTATAAATGATATTGACATTCAAGAAATATCGGTTGATAATATCAGATACAACTTCAGAATGGGGAACAATTTTAAAGTGAATAAAAAATTGACACTATCTGCATTTGCTTTATACAGGGGACAGAATAAAGGCTTACAGTTTACCAATAAACCAATGTATTTTGTGAATACAGGCTTACGTTATTCCTTCTTGAATGATGCCGCCACTTTCAGCTTTAACTATAATGATATTTTTAATACTATGAACTTTAGGTTTGAAGGTGATAGACCTTATCCTCAAAATGGCCAGTTTAATTGGGAAAGCAATACTTGGAATATTGGACTTTCTTATCGCTTTGGAGGTGGAAAATACAGGGCTTTAGACCGTAAAAACAGAGATGATAATGAAAAATCCGGAAGCGCAGGATTTATGTAATGATATATTCGATAACCGACGTAATAGTTGATGGTTAGTGATAATGTTCGGTTATTGAATTAGAAAACCCGAAGCTTTAAAGTTTCGGGTTTTTAATTCCCATAACTTTGTTAAACTTTGGGAATTAGTGTAATCAATTCCTTATTTTATCGTCTATAAGTAAACACTAGCGTTGAATTTAAATTAATTTGAATTAGCCTTCTATTTTTAATTGAAGTTCGTAACAACAAAGTGTTTATTATATAAACCCGAAGTTCATACTTCGGGTTTTTGTTATAAATCTGTTAATGTTTTACCCACAACGTAATACCATCTAATTTATCTCGACTACAATAGCATCAAAAAATAAGTAATTTTCTGATAATTTATTGAAATTAATTAATAGCAAAAAACGAAAATTCGAAGTAAAATCTTCGGATTTTCTATATCTATTGTTAATTGATAGTTAAAGTTGAGATGTGACATAATAAATCAACAAATTTAGCGTCTAATAGTAAGTGATAAGTTTTAATGGTTAATTAGTTTAAGTGTTAATTTAATTAGTTTAAGTGTTAGTTAAGTTGATTAAAAGTGGAAAATCCGAAGCAGTTATGTTTCTGATTTTTTTTATTCTTGCGTCTAACATTGAACATGTCGAAATGAAGGCAGGAATCTTGAAGTCAGATTGACCAACATTTATGTATACTCTGATTTACTTAAAACCAAATTTCCAATTCATGCTAATATCTGACCAACTAGGATTTTGCTCTTTGATCAATTTAACTTTCCAATCTCGTTTCCATTTTTTTAATTGTAGCTCTCGTATTGAAGCTAATGATCCGTTAATAAACTCTTCCAGATAAACAATTTGTCACAGTTGTATTAGGCTGTAAATGAATTTGGCCATTTCTTTAGTTTATTCTCTTCAACCCTATTAGAAGTTATCAGTTACTCCAATATATAAAATTCCATTGGGCTTGTTAGTCATGATGTAGAAATGATAATTCATTGTCGTTTCATTGAAAGTTTTTTTTGATTGTGACAAAATCAAGATTTTCTATAAATTCACGAGATTTCTTCCATCGCAGGAATTTACCACTT
>JBBSLN010000297.1:0-3811 GCA_038255205.1 Flavobacteriales bacterium | reverse complement strand
ATCAAGAATCAAGACATGGTTCAAGTAAAGTAAGTAGATTAAAAAAATTAATAACTAGTGACTCATTTTCCCTTATTTTTGACTTTTAAACATATAAATCTTGATTCTCAATTGGATTAGTTATGGTTTTATTTGTCTTGGTTCTTGACTCTAACAGTCGTGATTCTATATTATGAAATACTACATCATCGCTGGCGAAGCCTCTGGAGATTTACATGGTGCCAACCTCATGAAAGCATTGCTCATGCACGATGTCAATGCACAATTTAGGTTTTGGGGTGGCGATTTGATGCGAGACGTCAATGATAACCTCATAAAACATTATAGGGAATTGGCCTTTATGGGTTTTATTGAAGTGGTGATGAACTTAAGAACGATTACCAAAAACCTGTCTTTCTGCAAATCTGATATTGAAGGCTATAATCCGGATGTTATTATTTTTATTGATTACCCAGGATTCAACCTCCGTATCGCGAAATGGGCCAGAAAGAAAGGATTTAAAATCCACTACTATATTTCTCCACAAATTTGGGCTTGGAAAGAAAACCGCATCAAAGACATCAAACGTGATGTCGATAAAATGTATGTCATTCTACCTTTTGAGAAAAGTTTTTACGAGGACAAACATCAGTATCCTGTTGAATTTGTCGGACATCCATTAATCGATGCCATAGCAGACCGAAATCAAATAAGCACTTATGAATTTAGGGCAAAACATGGGCTTTCTGACAAACCCATTGTCGCTCTATTGCCTGGAAGTCGCAAACAGGAAATAAAGAAAATGCTATCTGTGATGTTGAGTGTTACGAAACACTTTCCGGACTATCAGTTTGTTATTGCTGGTGCGCCCAGTCAAGATCGGGAGTTTTATTTTAAATTTATTAAAAAGGCGAATGTCTCATTTGTAGAAAACCGGACTTATGATTTGTTGAGCATGTCCACGGCTGCATTAGTAACTTCTGGAACGGCAACCTTGGAAACAGCATTATTCAAAGTACCACAAGTGGTATGCTATAAAGGGAGTTGGATTTCCTATCAAATTGGGAAACGCGTCGTGAATTTAAAGTATATTTCGCTCGTCAATTTGATTATGGACAAAGAAGTAGTCACTGAATTGATTCAAGATGATTTCAATACTGAACGTCTTAAAAAAGAATTGGATGCAATTTTGGATACGGAGAAAAGAGAACACATGTTTTTAGATTATTTTGAACTGGAAAAGAAACTTGGTGGACAAGGTGCTAGTGAACTCACAGCAAAATTGATTTTCAACACCCTAAAAAATTGAACTTTTAATGAAAAAAATTATCTTCCTCTTATGTCTTGCGCTCAGTTTCTACGGCTGCAAATCCTCTAAATATTCTAAAAAATCGTCTGGAAATAATACCACTATTTCTTCCAAGCCAGCAAAAGCAGTAATTGACAGTAAAAATTCGAGAAAGACTAACACGGATTATCCAGATATTAATGAGCCAAATAGTCGCAATTCAAATTCAGAATTGGCTGAAAATATAATTAATTACGCCATGAAATTTGAAGGCGTCCGATACAAGTATGGAGGCAACGATAAAAAAGGGATGGATTGTTCCGGATTGGTAACGAGCGCCTTCAGCAATGAGGGTATTTCCCTTCCCAGATCGAGCAGCGACATTGCGCTTTCAGGAGATTGGATTGATCTTAAGGAGGTTCAAAAAGGGGATTTACTCTTTTTCGCAACGAGCGGTAAAAGCCGAACAGTGAGTCATGTTGCGCTCGTGACCCAGGTTAATGAAGGTCAGGTTCAATTTATACATTCTACAACGAGTGCAGGCGTAATTGTATCTTCTTTGGCAGAACGTTATTGGTATTATGCCTTTATTCAAGCGAGGCGTCTGCTTTAATCATTATAAATGAGAATTCTCGATTTCGTCATCATAAAGCTCACGCTTTGTTTTATTGTCGGAATTCTTGTTGGCTATTTCATAACTATCCCATTACACACAATTCTTTATATCTGTTTTGGATTGCTGATTTCCTTGACGGTATCATTGTTAGTCAGCAGAAACAAACTTCAAAAAACGATTTGGTTTGGAACCATCGCGTTCTTCACGATGGCTTGTATCGGCATTTTGGTTGTCAACTCTCATAACCAACGTCAGTTTGAAAATCATTATTCGAACGTCACTTCTGCTGAAGATGATATAAATAATTTATTGACTTTCAGAGTTCGCGAAGTTCTGAAACCGACCGCTTATCATGATAAATATGTTGTTGATATTTTAAAAGTTGATGAACAGTCCGTTTCTGGAAAATTGTTATTGAACGTTCAGAAAGATTCGGTGTCAATTCGTCTAAAAGTGGATGCTGTTCTTATTTCAAGTAATGCTTTGGAAAAGGTAAACACACCTCTAAATCCGTATCAATTCGACTATCGCAACTACTTAAAAAAGTTATACATTGACCATCAGATTTTTGCTACTAACATTTCACTTCTTAAAATCAATTCAGAGTCTCAAACGATTTTGGGTTATGCAGCTAAAATTCGTTCCACGATTGATGAAAGACTGAAAAATTATAATTTTAAACCAGATGAACTCGCCATCATTGATGCATTGCTTTTAGGGCAACGGAAAGACATCAGCCAAGATACCTATAACAGTTATGTCAACGCTGGAGCCATTCATATTTTAGCCGTTTCGGGGCTTCATGTTGGTATTATTTTGCTGTTATTGAATAGGGTGTTTACTCCGGTTGAACGATTGAAACATGGTAAAATTATAAAAACATTCATTGTGGTTTTAATCCTTTGGAGTTTTGCCGTCATTGCAGGATTATCGCCATCAGTTATGAGAGCTGTTGGAATGTTTACAGTTGTTGCCATTGGAATGAATTTGAATCGTCCCGCTAATATTTATAATTCATTGGCGATTTCAATGCTGTTTCTTTTACTTTTCAAGCCCCTATATTTATTTGATGTAGGTTTTCAGATGAGTTACACTGCAGTTATTGCAATTGCGAGTATCAAACCTCTACTTGCGAGCTTATGGTTTCCAAAATTGAAATTGGTAAATTACTTTTGGCAATTAATGTGTGTCACAACTGCAGCTCAAATAGGCGTTGTTCCGATTAGTTTATTTTATTTTCATCAATTCCCTGGTTTGTTCTTTCTATCCAATTTAGTCATTCTTCCGTTTTTAGGATTTATATTAGGTTTTGGAATCATTGTCATCCTTTTGGCGGTATTAAATATCTTACCCTCTTTTATTGCAGAAGCCCTTGGATTTTGTATTGGTACTATGAATGACTTTATTTCGTGGGTATCGCATCAGGAGCGGTTTGTCTTAACGGACATTTCTTTTGGTCCTGTTTTTCTATTTGTCTCTTATCTAGTGATAATTTCGCTTTTCTTCTATTTCACAAAACCAACGTATTTCCGCTTGGTGATAGTTTTTATATCAGTCCTCTTTATTCAAAGTGCGTTTCTCTTTGAAAATTATAAAAATCATTCAAAGGAATTCGTCGTGTTTCACAAGAGTAAAACTTCCCTTATCGGAATTAAAGCAGATGCAAAATTGACAATAGCTTCGAATTGGAATCGTCTGACACAAGCGAATGATAAAGTTATCAAAAACTATAAGGTTGGGAATTCTATCGAGACTATTGAAAACTCCAATCTTGAATCAGTTTATGAATTTGACACTCAAAAGCTGCTCGTTATTGATAGTTTGGGAGTTTATCAAGTAAAATCCTTTAAACCTGATTATGTACTTCTTCGGAATTCTCCCAAGATTAATTTGGTAAGAATGATTGATTCCTTAAGTCCAAAACTTAT
>JBBSLN010000296.1:0-3825 GCA_038255205.1 Flavobacteriales bacterium | reverse complement strand
TGCCTTTACTGCGCAAGGATATTTTCACCAAGCCTTCTTGTCTGTGTTCGATAAAAATGGCGGCAAAAATGATATTTTCTATGGATAAGCCATAATTTACAAATCCTTCAGTATCACCTTTTCTAAAATTGAAACTATTTAGCTCTTCCTGTGACAGCGTGATATAAGCCGTTTTTAGTTGCGGAATAACCTTCAAATTTTTGAAGGCGCAGCCTAACAACTGCATACGTTCTGGCGAATTAGTATCATAAATGGAATTGTGTATTGTTGAACTGTTTGCACCTTTTTCCATTAACTCAGCAATGACCTGATGTGTTTTGCTGGTGGTTGACGGAAAGCGAAAAGATCCTGTGTCCGTCATGATTCCAGTGTAAAGGCAAGTTGCGATATCCGTATCGATTAAATTGGTATCGCCTAACATTTCAATGAAATTATAAACCATTTCACAAGTTGAGGACATTCGAACATCAGAGTACATAAGTCTTGCATAATCATCAGGCTGTTGATGATGATCAATCATAATTTTTATGCCTTTTGAATTTTGCAAGGGCAATTCCATTTCACCAGTCCTGTGTAATGCATTAAAATCCAAGGTAAAAATTATATCTGCCTTTTCTATCAAAGAATTTGATAATTCTCTTTGCGATTCGTATTTAAGAATTGTAGCCTCTTTAGGCATCCATTTTAGGAAATCGGGATAATCATTTGGCGCAATGATAGAAACTTCATGTGTAAGTTTTTTTAAGTAGAGATATAGTCCCAAGCTTGAGCCAATTGCGTCACCATCAGGATTTTTATGTGGCACTATTACAATTTGCTTTTTTGAGCCAAGTAGTTCTTTGGTATTAGAAATATCCTGTTTTGTCATAGACGGCGAAGATACAATTTTTTAATAATGGATAGACTTGTTTTTGTTAAGAAATGCGTTACTTTTGCAGAAAATTTGGAATGACATGAAGGTCTCAATTGTGAAAAACCTTTAAACCAATATAGTATTAAACTGAAAATAAATATTTAGAGATGGCAACGAATAGAACATTTACAATGCTTAAACCAGACGCAGTTGAAAAAGGACACGTCGGTGCAATACTTGAAAAAATCAATGCGTCAGGATTTAGAATTGTCGCTTTAAAATTAACCCAAATGACCACAGCTGATGCCAAAGCATTTTATGCCGTTCATAGTAAAAGACCTTTCTACGGAGAACTGGTTGAATACATGACTCGTGGACCGATTGTCGCAGCAATTTTGGAAAAAGAAAATGCGGTGGACGATTTTAGGACATTAATTGGAGCTACAAATCCAGCTGATGCTGCAGAAGGTACCATCCGTAAATTATATGCTGCATCTATTGGTGAAAATGCAGTTCATGGCAGCGATAGTGATGACAACGCGGCGATTGAAAGTGCTTTTCACTTTTCGGGAAGAGAGCAATTTTAATCTGAATAAAATACCTCGGGGCAGGGCCCACGAGGTATTAAATTCCATCCCAATAGCTATCGGGACCAAAAAATTAAAACGAGGCATAGCCGCGGGGTATAGAACCCGAGAAACTAAATAAATTTTTTTTTGAAAGCCTGCATCTTTTAGTTGTAGGCTTTTTTTTATCGTTAGGCTTATTACTATGTTGCGACTATATATTTTCATTACATTTACATTTTCAAAATCCGAACCCCATGAAATTAGCTACAAAGTTAGTAGTGATCACACTATTTTTTGGTTGCTTTGCTAATGCTCAAGATGCCCAAAAATCAATCGAAAGATTAAAATCACAAAACAATGTTTCCGTTACTATAAATAATCGGACTGGATTGGCTGAATTTGTAAGATTTCCTTTTGGAAATGCAATGTCACTTCAGGGAGCTACTCTAAAAGAAAAGACATTTTCATTTTTACAAAATCACAAAGCAATTTATAATATAGAATCTGTTGATCAGGAAATGGTGTTTGATAAGATACAGACAGATAATTATGGATTGAAAAACGTTATTCTAAAGCAAGTTTACAAGGGCGTTCCAGTTTTTGATGGACAATTGAGATTTCATTTTAATTCAAATAATAAACTAACATCTATTAATGGAAACTATATTTCTGGAATTTCCAAACTAAATCAAGTACCAATTTTAAAACCACAACAAGCAAGCGCCATCGCAGTGGATGTTGTAAAAAATCAAAGCATAAATAGTTCTGGTCAGCCATTATTGATTCACTCAAATACGCTGTATGTATTTCCAAAAGGACTTGTACAAGGATATGTTACTTCGGTGTATTTAGTTTTTGAGGTTGAGGTACGTAATGAAGTTGATGTGCGGGAATTTATTTATGTTGATGCACATACTGGTGAAATTATTGAACAATTCACTGGCATGGCTCATGCATTGGATAGAAAAGTCTATGAAAACAATACAACTAATTTAGTTTGGCAAGAAGGCGATGCCTTTCCAGGAATGTTAACAATCTGGCAAAGAAATGAAGTTGAAGCGTCGGGGCATGTCTATAATTTTTTCAAAAATGCTTTTGGTTATGTGTCCTATAATGGGGCTGATATTTCAATGCGAACAATTAATAACAATTCAAATATTTCTTGTCCTAATGCCAATTGGAATGGAATTACTGCTAATTTCTGCAATGGCACGGCGTCTGACGATGTTATTGCACACGAATGGGGACATGCTTACACGCAATATACGAGTGGACTGATTTACGCCTTTCAGTCAGGTGCTATAAATGAGGCCTATTCTGATATTTGGGGAGAAACAGTAGATATATTGAATAATTATGAGGATTTGGGAGAGAATTTAGACATAAGGACAACTAATTCTTGCAGTTCACAACGTTGGAAAATTGGTGAGGATGCAACAGCATTTAATGCGCCAATTCGTGATCTGTGGAATCCTAATTGCAACGGAGATCCGGCTAAAGTGACTGATACGCAATACTCCTGTGGTGATTTGGATTCAGGAGGCGTTCATATCAACTCTGGAGTTCCTAATCATGCTTATGCGCTTTTGGTTGATGGAGGTACATACAATGGGCAAATTATAAATGGTATTGGATTTGTAAAGGCAGCACATATTTTTTGGAGAGCTCAAAGTGTCTATTTAACCCCAACAAGCGATTTCGAAAATTTGGCTGATGCGCTGGAGGCCTCTTGTACTGATTTAATAGGCATAAATCTTCAAGGTTTATCCACAACAGGAGTTGCAGCAGGAGCATCGGGACAGATTATTACTGCCGCTGATTACCAAGATCTTAAAAGGGCACTTCTTGCCGTAGAATTAAGGATTAATCCTGATGCTTGTGAATATGAACCTTTATTAGCCGCTACACCTCCATTGTGTGAGGCTTCGGATTCAAACCCATTGTACTTTGAGGATTGGGAATCAGGGCTAGGTGATTGGACGGTAGAACAATTACCAACAAATGTTTTGACATGGGAATCAAGAGATTGGGCTGTTCGCTCGGCATTGCCTAATGGAAGATCTGGAAATGCAATTTTCGCAACGGATCCAATTAATGGCAATTGCACAACTGATTTGGAAAATGGTATCATCCGTTTGCAAAGTCCTGTGATTGCAATTCCGAATATCTCAACCGGAACTTTTGACATGGCATTCAACCATTATGTTGCGACTGAAAAATTGTGGGATGGTGGTAACATTAAATATAGCCTTAACGGTGGGACATGGACTATTTTACCAAGTAGTGCTTTTTTAGCCAACCCTTATAATGGTTCATTAAACACAACGGCCCAAAATAATGACAATCCAATGCAAGGTGAAGTTGCTTTTACAGGAACCGATGGTGGCACTACCACGAGTACTT
>JBBSLN010000295.1:0-3828 GCA_038255205.1 Flavobacteriales bacterium | reverse complement strand
CTCACGCATGGCATTGAACAGCTTGGTGCGCTTAATGAAGACTTCCTTGACTTGTGGATTGACGACCAAATCAGCATAGCGACGGCGATACCGTTGTTCAGGATCGGTAAAAGCATCATGTACTTTTCCATCCGTATCCACTCGAGGTTGAGGAAGCGGTTTTAAAGATTTGCTTAACAAAGTGAATTTTTCAACCTTCACAGTTTTTTCACCAACTTGGGTGGTGAACAATTCACCTTCAATTCCTATAAAATCACCGAGATCCAGGAGTTTTTTATAAACCTCATTGTACATGGTTTTGTCGTCGCCAGGACAGATTTCATCCCGATTGAAATAGACTTGGATTCTACCTGCACTATCTTGAAGCTCGGCAAAACTTGCTTTTCCTTGAACTCTCATGGACATCAGTCGACCAGCTATTATGACCTTTTTTCCTTCTTCAAATCCTTCTTTTACTTGTTTGGACGTTTGGTTTACAGGATATAAATCGGCTGGATATGGATTGATTCCCAAATCGCGTAGTTTGCCCAATTTTTCCCTTCGGATGAGTTCTTGTTCAGAAAGTTGCATGCTAATTTTTTTTTGAATGCTGTCTTTTGCGACAGACGAATGCAAAATTACACTATTTTCAAAAAATTAGCATACAACTATTTGATGGATTTTGATTTTGGTTAAAACAAAAATGGGGTCCTTATTTACCTTTACTTTCTGGCTTTAAAACCTCACTTTTTATTCTAGGAAGTTTTGAAGTTTCGGATGGATTGTAAGATTTACAAATGAAATACATTCACGCTTTCGATTCTGCCTGTAACAAATACCCTTTCCGTACGTCAAATCAGTACACCTGTCACGCGACAGACGTGATCAATCATCAAAATCAAAATCAAATCATCATGAGTATCTGGAGAGTTATCCTTTCTATCTTTTGCCCTCCTTTGGCAGTTATCGACAAAGGTTGCGGTTCTATTGTAATTACATTTTTATTATGGCTTTGTGGTTGGGTGCCTGGCGTTATTGCTGCTTTAGTCATATTGAATAATCCGAAGAATTAGTATTTAGTCGCGGTCGGAGTCACAGTCCCAGTTACAGTCGCAGTCGCAGTCGCAGTCACAGTCGCAGTCGCAGTCGCAGTCACAGTCACAGTCACAGTCGCAGTCGCAGTCACAGTCACAGTCACAGTCGCAGTATACAGTTACTGATTATCTAATAGGTGGGATTTCTTTGTGCATCTCTGCGATTCTCTGTGATACTCTGCGAAATAGCCATAGTGAAAGTCAGAATAACAATTATCTAAATCAATTCCCTCCCAGCTTCGAGCTTCGAGCTTCCTGCTTCCCGCTTCCAACTTTTTACTGTAATTTTGCAAGCCATGAACAAGATCATCATCATACAGGATTTAGGCCTCAAAGATTATAAAGCCACTTGGGAGTATCAAGAGGAGATCTTTAAAGCCATTGTCGATACTAAAATCAAGAATAGGAGAGAAGATGCCCAACTCCAAACAGAAAATTACTTCCTGTTAGTAGAGCATCCACACGTCTATACTTTGGGCAAAAGTGGCGATATGTCCAATTTGTTGGTCAATGAAGTTCAGTTGAAGGAAAAAGGTGCCACATTTTATAAAGTGAATAGAGGTGGCGATATCACCTATCATGGGCCTGGTCAAATTGTAGGCTACCCTATTTTAGATTTGGATAATTTTTTCACTGACATTCATAAGTATCTTCGTTTTTTAGAAGAAATGATTATTTTGACTCTGGCTGAATATGATGTAAAGTCAGAAAGAAGTCCAGGTGAAACAGGTGTATGGCTAGATGTGGGGACACCATTTGCCAGAAAAATATGTGCCATGGGAGTTCGCGCCAGTCGTTGGGTACCCATGCATGGATTTGCGCTCAATGTGAATGCCGATTTAGGTTATTTTGACAATATGATTCCCTGTGGGATTAAAGGGAAAGCAGTGACGTCTTTGAATGTGGAGATTGGTTTGGATAGGGTTGATGAAGCTGAGGTGAATGGGAAACTATTGAAGCATTTTATGGCGTTATTTGGGGCGGAACTATGGAGATACAAGTAAATCAATACTAAAAACAGTAGTTGACAGCAACATGAATATAGATAAAGCAACAGACGATTTTAAGTTTGCAGCGGAAGTGGTTTTATTTGGAATGCAATTACGAAAATCAGTTTTTAAAATACCTAAAAAGCTATGGATGCAATTCCCCTTGCAGAATCCGACAAAGGGAAAGATGCAGATGGGTATCGTGCAGAATTTATTGGACTTGTTAAAAGTATGAATAACAAATTTAGGTTGGTTTTTATTGTGAAGGGACAGCCTAAAAGGCAATTTTTTTTATAAAATATTTATCTTAATATTTTGGTCAGTCTTTTAAAAAAAATCTTTGCTTACCTTTATATAAAATCTAATTTATGAGAAAAATACTTTTGCTTCTTATTATTACTAATTTTTCAGCTTTTTCACAAATACTTTCGGAAAGAGATAGAGCAACACTTAAAGATGAAATTTTAGCTGAACGGTTCAATATACTACTTCCTCAATTAATGGATAAAGCAGGGATTGATATGTGGCTTATCATTTCGAGAGAGTATAATGAAGACCCGGTAATGAAAACTATGCTACCTTCTACTTGGCTAAACGCAAGGCGTAGGACTATTTTGGTTTTTTATAGCAATAAAGAAGAGAATATAATAGAAAAACTTGCAGTAGCACGTTATGATGTAGGGGAAAATATTACTTCTGCTTGGGACAAAGAAAAACAGCCCAATCAATGGCAAGCGTTGGTAAATTTAATAAGAGAACGTAACCCAAATAAAATTGGAATTAATATTTCAGAGCATTTTGGAATAACGGATGGTCTTGTAAAAACAGATTATGATGCCTTGCTGGAAGCACTTCCAGAAGATTTAGAAAACAAATTGGTTTCTGCAGAAAAATTGGCTATAGCTTGGATTGAAACACGAACTCCAAGAGAAATGGAACTCTACAATACACTTGTTAAAGTAACACACCAAATTATTGACGAAGCATTTTCAAATAAAGTAATCACTCCTGGAAAAACCACAACAGAAGATGTGGTATGGTGGATGCGCCAAAAAGTTACAGATATGGGTTTGGAAACTTGGTTTCACCCCACAGTAGATGTACAACGGAATAATGAATCACTAAAAAGCCATATTGAATCCTTTAGCAAAGCAAAAAAAGAAGACATCATCTTGCATGGAGACTTGTTGCATTGTGATTTTGGGATCACCTATATTGGGTTAAATACAGACTGCCAGCAGCATGCCTATGTTTTAAAAGACAGTGAAACAAAGGTGCCCGCATTTCTTTCAGATGCTTTTATAAAAGGAAATAGGGTGCAGGATATTTTAACTTCAAATTTTGTTGAAGGTAAAACGGGAAACGAAATATTGCTAAAATCATTAACTGAGGCAAAAGAGGAAGGGCTGCGTCCATCCATTTACACACACCCATTGGGGACATATGGGCACAGCTCTGGCCCTACCATAGGAATGTGGGATTCTCAAGAAGGTGTTCCAGTAACAGGAGATTACCCATTGTACAAAAACACGGTATATGCTATCGAATTAAATACCACAGTAAACATAGCGGAATGGAATAAAGACATTCGTATTATGCTTGAAGAAGCCGGTTTTTATGGTGAAGATGGTTTTAGATATGTAAATGGAAGACAACAAACCATAAAAGCCATACATCCTGAATAAAATTATTGCTGCATTTGCATAATTTCTGGCCAAAGTTGGTGTTTTTCACCAACATTATCTTATACCGATTGTTGTTCTTAT
>JBBSLN010000294.1:0-3843 GCA_038255205.1 Flavobacteriales bacterium | reverse complement strand
GGTGTCTTCATTAATTTTATTTTTATCTAAAGCCGCAAAAATATCATCTATAACATGCATATATTCAGAAGGGCTAATATTCATTCCCGTATGTGCAGTTGCCATGTCCTTACCAGAATACAATGCTGGGCCTCCACTACCTGCTGAAAAAAAATCAACAGTATGGTTTTTTATGATTGCTAATTCTTCTGGCTTGTCTTTAAATGGAAGGAATCTGGCACTCACATTAGTATTGTTCATGTGATTTTCAACCGTGTCATCAACGATTGCAGAAATGCCGTGCCTGCCACCTAGTCGTTCAAAAAGTGTAGTACTCATTTTTATAGTTTTTGGTTATACACCAAAGCTATGAAGAGGTTAACAAACAGATAGATACTTTTAATTCAAAAAAGGATAATTTTGAACCATCAGTCATTTTAGGGGCAAATGAATTTAAAAAGTATGCTGTTGAATATACGTTGAAGGGAGGATGCCATATTTCTCTAAAAAACATTTAGAGAAATAAGCTTGGCTATTGAATCCAGTTTCAAAAGCAACTTCCGAGATATTACCATATTGTTGATGCAATAATTGTAATGCTTTATGTAATCTAATTTCTTTTAAAAAATTATTTGGAGATTGTCCTGTTAAGTCTATTAATTTTCGATAGAGTTGAGATTTGCTATAACCTAAAGCTTCGCTAAACTGGGTTACATTAAAATCGGGATTATTCCAAATGGTTTCAACAAAATCCATTAAAAGGGTTACAAATTTTTCGTCAGAAGGCGACAGAATTCTTACTAACTCCTTATCAATGATTGCATTTCTATTTTCGCTTTCATATAAGGCATTCACTTCAGAAGTAATCACAAAAGATTCTTTGACAATATCACACATTCGGGTTGCAAGAGTAATGGCATCCTCAAAAATATTTTCTTTATCTGTAACGGGTACTCCAGAGCTTAAGCTAATTTTTAGTTTTCGGCTTGGAGGGTCAAATTTTGGAGTTACATATTTGAATTGATACTGAATTTTTTGTGCACATAATACAGCATCCGTAACCGATTTAAAAGACACCAAATAACTGTTATTGTCTTTTTTTACATTAGTACCATTAAATTTTCGTAATTGTTTGGCGACACTATTATGAAACTTTTGAGTAAATAGGGAAAACTGATTGGCTTCCAACCTATCTAAATAATTACTGGTTTCAATAACCATTAAAACCCTAAAAGCAGGATCGTTTATGATGTTTAAAGAGGTGTCTTGGGATTTTTCTGGGTCTTCAATACGACCTAAAAATGATTCAACTAATGCATTATCTACTTCGATGATGCGATGCGGTACTTCACCATGGGCATTGTCATGCATTAATTTAATGGCTTCTTTATTTGGAGCCTCAACCAAACAAAAAGCTGTTTTTCGTACGTCGTCAAACCAATAGGTAAGGCCTCTACAATTATACTTGTGCTGAATTTTTAAATCTTCATGATGTAGCTGCGCAACAATTTCGGCTGTGACAGCATCAGAGACATCGTGTCGATCCATATAAATAGGCATGGTATGATTTTATAGGAACTAATTTAGTGATTTTTAACTTAATATGTAAATAATTGTAAAAGTGACTTATAGAAAGTAGATTTATTACAGATAAAACACGTATGAAACATGTGGTTTTTTTATCTTTAAACTTTAATATACATTCAATAATCTAATTCAAAATTCCAGAATGAAACACTGTTCAATCCTTTTCGCACTTCTTTTGATGCTCGGTTGTAAATCTTCAACCGATGTAAAGAACACTGATGACCCAAGTCAGAATGTCATTCCAAAAGCTTCAAAAAGCGACGTTATAATGACGTCTTCTTCGGAATCTAAAGGTCTAAATTTTGTGACTTCTAAAGAACTCAAGGAGACAGTATCATATTTAGCTTCCGACGAATTGCAAGGCCGAGATACAGGAACTGAAGGCATCGAAAAGGCTGCAATTTATATAGAAAACAAACTTAAAAGCTATAATGTAAAGCCCTATTTTGAAACCTATAGAGATAACTATAAAGCTAAAGGGAAAGACGCATTCAACATCATCGGTTTTATAGAAGGGAATGACCCAAAGTTGAAAGAAGAAATCATCATCCTTGGAGCTCATTACGACCATATCGGTTTTGGCAAAAAAGTCGGAAACGATTCTATAGCCAATGGTGCAAACGACAACGCTTCTGGAACATCTGCTGTTTTGGCAATGGCGAGATATTTTGGATTGAAAAAGAACAATAAGCGCAGCATAATGTTTACCTTATATTCTGGAGAAGAAATGGGCTTATTGGGCTCTAAACATTTGGCTGAAAAACTTAAAAGTGAAACTATAAATCTTTATACAATGGTCAATTTTGAAATGATTGGAGTGCCTTTTAAAGACAGAGATTATGTTGCCTTTGTAACGGGTTATGATTTAACGAATATGGCAACAAAATTTAATGAGTATTCTGGCTCTAACCTCATAGGTTTTTCTCAAGTGGCAAAACAATACAACTTATTCAAAGCCTCTGATAATTATTCTTTTTATAAGGAGTTTAATCTACCCTGCCAAACAGTTTCAAGTTGCGATTTAACGAATTTCGACTTTTATCACAAAGTTGGCGATGAAGCGAATATCATGGATTATGAACATATGTCAAGTCTCATTAATCAAATCATGCCTGCAATCGAAACCATGAGCAATACACCAACCAAAGAAATTAAGATGAATGAGTAAGCACGTCGTCATTACAGGAACAAGTAGAGGAATCGGTTTCGAATTGGTCAAATTATTTGCCAAACGAGGTGATCATGTATTGGCATTGTCTCGAAATGAAATGCCTGTAAAGGCATTGAAATTAAAAAATGTCACGACCTTTCCATTTGATTTAGGAGATGCCGACGCTTACAAGAAAGTTCAAGAATTTATAGAGTCAAAATGGCATCGGGTTGATATTCTTATCGATAATGCAGGAACATTATTGAATAAACCATTTGAGAAAACTTCTATGTCTGACTTTGAAGAAGTGTATTGTACGAATGTATTTGGAGTTGCAGAACTCACTAGGATTATGATTCCGTTTATGGCTAGTGGTTGTCATGTTGTCACTATTAGTTCCATGGGTGGTGTCCAAGGCAGTATGAAGTTTCCAGGACTGGCAGCTTATAGCTCCAGCAAAGCAGCTGTGATTACTTTGACAGAATTATTGGCCGAAGAGTATAAAGAATCGGGAATATCGTTCAATGTTTTGGCGCTCGGCGCGGTTCAAACCGAAATGCTCGAAGAAGCCTTTCCAGGATATGAGGCACCAACGACAGCTTTAGAAATGGCGAGTTATATTTGTGACTTTGCTCACAATGGAAACAAATTTTATAACGGGAAATTATTACAAGTGTCCAATTCTACACCGTAATTAACGCTTTATGCCCTGTGTGGTAAAAGAAATCCCCTGCTGACCAGAGGTTGAAATCATCACAGCGTCAAATATCGGTTCATGACTGTTTTTATCATGTGCCCATTCAAAAATAAAGTTGGCACCGCTGCCGCCATGTGTATCCTTTTCATCGATTATGATTTCGATGGTTTCTAGCGGCTTTAAATAAATAGGTGCTTTGAGGTAAGATCTAATCAAGTCCCCTTCGGTGTTATAATAATCACTTTTTGTTATAAAAATTGTGTCTGTTGAGCCGATGTTTCTCAAGCTAACAGTAACCGTTAAATTGATGGTGCGATGTTCAGTAACGCTATATATTTCAGAGTAGATTGCCAAATAACTGCTTCCTCTGGTCAAACTATCTGTTAGACTAATTCGTGTGGTTCTTTTTTTCCAGTCAACTGGCGTGATG
>JBBSLN010000293.1:0-3844 GCA_038255205.1 Flavobacteriales bacterium | reverse complement strand
TGATGGTCGCTGTACTATATCTGGTCAATCTTCTTATAATTCCTTGCTTTTAAAAGAAACTATTCACCATTAACCAAAGGTCACGAGTCCAAATCCATAGCGCTTTTCAAGTTCAAATTAATAATTGTTTAATAAAAACAACGGAATCTAAAAAATGAAATTTCTTGATAAGAATTTATAATCCATTTTTATTTTTTTTTAAAATAATCTTCTAATTTTTTTGTAATTGTAATAATTTATATAATATTTGCCGAAGTAAAGAAAGAATAATGACTACAGTAAAATTTATAATGTGTTGTATGATGTCAAGATTATTGACAGAGTTGCACATATTATAATTTTAACAACTAAAATTTAATATAAAGCCTCTGTGAAAACAGAGGCTTTTTTTTTATAAAATTTAAAAATGAATAGTTCCAAAACAAATACTATGATGATGTGTTGCATGACTCCAATAAAATGGGACACTACCTTGTATTCGTTTATGACTTAAATTTAATCGAACAAAGTATAAAAAGTCCCTTGAAATTCAAGGGACTTTTTTTTTAACCTAAAATTTAATAAAAATGGATTTGAAATCACTAGAAGGCCTTGTAAACGGCAAAAATTTTCAAGATAGCATAGTAGAAATTTCGAAACGTGTAAAAGGGAAAATTGTTTTTTCCACAAGTTTTGGCCAAGAAGATCAGGTTATCTATCATCAGATTTTTGCTGGCAACATTCAAAATATTGAAGTGTTTACATTGGATACTGGAAGATTATTCCCTGAAACTTATAAAGTTTGGGATGAAACAGAATCAAAATATGGACGAAAAATAAAAGCATATTATCCACAGGCCGATGAACTCGAAACGTTTATTAATGGTAATGGGATCAATTCCTTCTATGCATCCACTGAACTCCGCAAGACGTGCTGTGTTATTCGAAAAGTAAATCCATTGAAAAGAGCATTGGAAGGTGCTACACTATGGATTACTGGCTTAAGAGCAGAACAATCGGAAAACAGACATCAAGTGAACGCTATTGAATGGGATGAAAAATTCAAGGTTTTTAAATTCAACCCTTTAGTGCATTGGAGCAGTGCTGATGTTCATGATTATATTCAACACTATGATGTCCCCTACAATGAGCTTCATGATCAAGGCTATGTTAGTATCGGTTGTGCACCTTGTACAAGGGCAATAGAACCAGGTGAGGATTTTCGTTCGGGACGATGGTGGTGGGAGGATAGCTCCAAAAAAGAATGCGGATTACATAAATAACTATAGATATAAAACCATGAGTACAAGTACAAACTATCTCGATCATTTGGAAAACGAAGCCATTCACATACTTCGAGAAACGGCTGCGCAATTTGAAAAGCCTGCTTTATTATTTTCAGGAGGAAAAGATTCCATTGTCTTGGTCCATCTTGCCTTAAAGGCATTCAGACCAGGAAAACTTCCATTTCCATTAGTTCATATAGATACTGGACACAATTTTTTGGAAACCATAAAATTTAGGGACTATTTGGTCAATCAGATTGGAGAACGATTGATTATTGGAAATGTTAATGATAGTATCAAAAAATACAGTTTAAAGGAAAGCTCTGGAAGGTTTCCTTCTCGGAATGCCTTACAAACGTATTGTCTTTTGGATATCATTCATGAACATCAGTTTGACGCGTGTATCGGTGGGGCGAGGAGAGATGAAGAAAAAGCACGGGCTAAAGAGCGAATTTTTTCAGTAAGGGATGATTTCGGTCAATGGGACCCAAAATTACAGCGACCAGAGTTATGGAACATATTAAACGGCAAAGTTCAAAAAGGCAACAACGTCCGAGTGTTTCCTATCAGTAACTGGACAGAATTGGATGTTTGGAATTATATACAGAAGAACGAAATAGAGTTGCCAAGTCTTTATTTTTCACATGACCGCGAATGTATAGTGCACCAAGATAAATTAGTGGCGACTTCAGACTTTATTGTTCCATTGCCCAGTGATAAAGTAGTATTTGAAAAAGTCCGTTATCGCACTTTGGGTGACATGACCTGTACGGCGGCCGTTCCTTCAAAAGCATCTACTATTCAGGAAGTCATTAATGATATTTTAAAGAACAGAATTAGTGAACGTGGCGAAACAAGACTTGATGATAAAATATCGGAAGCTGCCATGGAAGATCGCAAAAAACAAGGCTATTTCTAAATCAAGATTATTAATTTAAAATCAAAAAAATGAACACATTAAGATTTATAACGGCTGGCAATGTTGATGATGGTAAAAGCACACTTATCGGAAGATTATTATACGATTCTGATAGTATTCATACCGATCAATTAGGGATATTAAATACACTCAAAAAACAGGAAGATTTGGATATTGACTTGTCACTTATTACCGATGGGTTGCGGGCAGAAAGAGAGCAAGGCATTACAATTGATGTAGCCTATAAATATTTCTCGACAAAAAAGAGAAAATTTATCATTGCAGATGCGCCTGGACATGAACAATATACGCGAAACATGATAACAGGTGCTTCCAATTCTGATGTCATCATATTATTGGTCGATGCAAGAAAAGGACTTACTACCCAAACCAAGAGACATGCAAGTATTGGTTCTTTAATGGGTATCAAAAAGGCAGTAGTGGCCATCAACAAAATTGATTTAGTAGATTATTCTGAAGACGTATTCAACACTATAAAAAAGCATTTTGAATCTATAAAAGAGGGTTTGCATTTTGATGAAATTATATATGTCCCATTGAGTGCCTTAAATGGAGATAATATTGTTTCAAAATCAGAAAATACAGATTGGTATAATGGACAACCACTTTTAGAGATTCTTGAAAACATTCAAATACCAGAATTCATCAACAAAGAATCGAGATTCCAAGTGCAATGGGTGATTAGACCCAAAGACACTTATTATCATGATTATAGGGGTTTTGCAGGCACTATTTTAAGTGGAAGTTATGCCGTGGGTGACACGGTTAAAATACTTCCTGGGCATTTCGAGACCACCATTACAAAAATTGAAAAGAATCAGCAATCTATCGATTACGCTGTTGCTGGAGATAATGTCGTACTTCATTTTAATGATAACATTGACATCTGTAGAGGAGATACCATTGTGAAAATAGATGATCTACCCTATTCCTCAAATCAAATCAATACTTGGGTTTCATGGCTAGACCATGTACCCTTACAATTGGGTAAAATCTACAACCTACAGCATCGCTTTAAAAATGTACGGGTAAAAGTTGAAACGATTCATCGCAAATGGAACTTTAATGATTGGGAATTTTCAAAAGCGCATGACATAGGGTTAAATGATATTGCACAGATTTCCATTCGGACCAATCAGCCATTATTTTTTGATGCTTTTGAAAAGAACTCCAAAACAGGAAACGCCATTCTGATCGATGAAACAAATTTCAATACGGTTGGCGCCTTGATGTTTTTAGAAAATTAAACAATACGTTATAAATGATCCAAAATGGAAGGTTCAAAAAGAATATATCAAGCAAATTATCTGGAGACATCGATTTATCCAAATACCGATAAGGTTACTTATTTGGTCAAGGAAATTGTGTCGTGGCTTATCTGTATCAAGCAAGAATTTCTAGATTTTAATTTTTTCGAAAGTAAAGAAGATGAATTGAAGCAGGTTTTAAAATCACTGTTGAAAGCCGAAAACCATATCAACATTGACGAAACGGTCGAAGCGTTTTTTAAAGGCCTATTTAAAATCCATCAGTTGCTTTTAGGGGATTTGAAAGCAATTTTGGAATTCGATCCTGCGGCGAAATCAAAAAGTGAGGTGATATTGGCATATCCAGGATTTTTTGCAATTGTGGTTTATAG
>JBBSLN010000292.1:0-3852 GCA_038255205.1 Flavobacteriales bacterium | reverse complement strand
CTTTATGGAAATCGCCAAGATGCGTGCTGCGAGAATGTTATGGGCCAAACTGGTCAAACAGTTCAACCCAAAAGATGATAAATCACTTTCACTCCGAACCCATTGCCAAACCTCTGGTTGGAGTCTGACTGAACAAGACCCATTCAACAATGTGGCGCGAACCACTATTGAAGCCGCTGCAGCTGCTTTTGGCGGCACACAGAGTTTACATACCAATGCCTTGGATGAAGCCATTGCTTTACCGACAGACTTTTCTGCTAGAATTGCTCGTAATACACAAATCTATCTACAAGAAGAAACCAACATCACAAAAACCGTTGACCCTTGGGCTGGCAGTTATTATGTTGAAAAATTGACGCATGATATTGCCCAAAAGGCTTGGGAATTGATTGAAGAAGTTGAGGAATTGGGCGGCATGACCAAAGCGATTGAAGCAGGAATCCCAAAACTTCGGATTGAAGAAGCTGCAGCAAAAAAGCAGGCTCGTATTGATTCTAGTCAGGATATTATAGTAGGTGTCAACAAATATCGACTGGCACAGGAAGACCCTATTTCTACATTAGAAGTGGATAACCAAACCGTCAGAAATTCACAAATTGAACGCCTAAATCGAATAAAAGCAGAACGCGATTCTGAAAAAGTAAAAACCGCCTTGTCAAAATTAACCGAAATTGCTCGCACAGGCAAAGGGAATTTGTTAGCTTTAGCTGTCGAAGCGGCTAGAGAAAGAGCCACATTGGGTGAAATCAGTGATGCCCTTGAAGTTGAGTTTGGACGTTATAAAGCACAAATCAAATCCTTTTCAGGCATGTATAGTAAAGAAATAAAAGACGATGTATCGTTCCAAAAAGCGAGGGACTTGGCAGATAAATTTGCCGAGCAAGAAGGCCGTCGCCCACGTATTATGATTGCCAAAATGGGACAAGATGGTCACGACCGTGGCGCAAAAGTCGTCGCTACAGGTTATGCCGATGTTGGTTTTGACGTGGACATTGGGCCGCTCTTTCAAACGCCCAAAGAAGCTGCCAAACAAGCAGTCGAGAACGATGTTCATATTTTAGGAGTCTCCTCATTGGCTGCTGGTCATAAAACTTTGGTGCCACAAGTGATTGAAGAATTAAAAAACTACGGTCGCGATGACATCATGGTCATCGTTGGTGGTGTGATTCCTAAACAGGATTACCAATATCTATTTGATGCTGGCGCTGTTGCGGTCTTTGGCCCTGGTACAAAAATCAGTGATGCCGCGATACAGATTTTGGAGATTCTGGTGGATTAAAATTTTTTGATTTTTTAACATAGAATTCCATTCAAAAAATGATTTAATAAACGTTGTTACGTGTAGAATATGTTAGAATCATAACGATTGTACAAATTGTAAAATGGATAAATCCATTCAAAAACGTAAAACATATCATAATCCCGCGGTTAAAACCGCGGGAAACAAAAATAAAAACATATCAACCAACCGTTTTAACGGTTTCAATCAGATGATTATGTCGCATTCATACAATAGAATATGGATTCACAGCATTTGAGCAACCAAAGAAAGAATGCCAATAATGACTGCCGATATCGAATCAAAAATCCATAAAATCATTTCTGACCAATTACATGAATTAGGCTGCCCATTAAGAATCATAAACGGAATGCCAGACCATATTCATTGCCTATTTCTGCTTAATTCACAAAAATCAATTGCCGAAGTCATGAAACAGATTAAAGGCAGTAGTTCTCACACCATCAATCTAAGCGATTTATTGAAGCAGAAATTTTCGTGGCAAACTGGATATGCTGCTTTTTCTGTTTCAGAATCAGTTGCTGAAAGGGTATATCATTACATAAAAAATCAAAAGGCACATCATCAGAAGAAAACGTTCCAAAATGAATATAATAATTTTGTGAAAGTCAATGGTCTTCAAAATGTATAACCTTTTTTACTATATATATTGGACATTCAGAACTTTAAAAAATAAAAGATTTAGGGTTTTCAATCTTCAAATTTTTACAACGTCATTATTTCCTGAAAATTACAATTAGTAATCACTTATAAATTTTCGTAGTTATGGGTGTTTTCCACCAACAAAGTTTCTTATCTTTTCTTAAGCATAATTAATCACACTCATGAATCCAGATATCCAAGCATATCACGAGGCTTTAACAACAGACAACAAAACCATCTGCGATTTACTTTTTCAAACAATAACCAAAGAATTACCAGATGCCGATAACAAAGTCTGGCACAAACACCCGGTTTGGTTTCTCGATGGCAACCCAATCGTCGGATATCATAAGTTGAAAGACAGTGTTCGATTGATGTTTTGGAGTGGACAGACCTTTGAAGAACCCAACCTAAAACCCGATGAAAGTTTCAAAGCAGCCACAGCACGCTACACATCTATTGACCAAATTGACACAGCAGACCTAAACCGATGGTTAGAAAAGTCAAAAACCATTCAATGGGACTATAAGAATATGGTAAAGCGCAAGGGTGAATTGATTCGTTTGATATAGTTATAACACCACAGGTCCCAAATACGTACTCACAGCATATTTAGAGCCATTGGCCGAATCAAAACTCGCCCAGCACTGTGCCTCCAGCCCTATATAAAAAGATAAATAACTGATGTCGGCACTTCCATCCTGACGCGTGGCTACATCCTTAAAAACCTCAAACTGATTAAGCGTTGGAAGGTATATCACGAATACTATCTTATCGCTCGCATTTGCCATTGCCTGTCAGATGTCATCGGTCCATTGCAATTGCAGTGTTTCGTCAGCTACAAGACTGATGCTTGGGCCGGTAAGCCCGCGTAAGTTTCCCGAGCTCATTAACACTTTTGGATAGACCATTTCCCAACCCGTTTCACCCGGTTGCATCGCTTCAGTTAGATGGTAGGACTTTGCACTCTCAAAGCCATTTTTATCCGCTGGGTATGCCTCAATGTCATGGTTAGTAAGGACGTTACAAGGTTTAAGAATGCCATTGCATCTTTAAACTTTCGATGTTGTAAGAGTTGTGCTTCGGTTGCGGTTTTAGAGGATTTGCCAGGTAAAGAACGTAATACTTAAACACCTCGCCATTCAGACGCAACTACGGTTCCAAGTTTTCCTGAAAAGGGGCTCATTGGGCCATTTTTGTAAGTAGCCATAAGCTTAAAGTAAAGACATTTGAGCCATTATGAGAACGAATATAACACATAAACAACTGAAAAACAATAACCTAACAAATAATCCTAAGGATTGGAAGTAGTTTTGTTCGGGATTTATTCAGGTTTTCTTTGTAAATATTGGCTTCTATCGAACAACTATGGTACAAACCCCAATGAATATTCATAAATCGGCAGGAGCAGATTTGAGGAATTCGCAACGTGCTTTTCTGAAAAATATGTAAAATAACCAATAGGAATTGTAGAGAATTTTGAGTTAATTGGCTCTGTATTAAATTTTTAGTTGTTTTTATTTCCTATAGTTGGGCGGGTATATACAATAAAATAAATATGTAAAATCGAAATAAACACAATAGTTTGTTTATTCAGATGTTGCCCATAGTGCTGAAAAAAATACAGAAGTTATCATTTTGGTAACTTTTTTTATTATATTTGCGACAAATACTTTAATGTGAAAATATTTTCGAGAGGAACACTACGAGATTTTTGGGAAAAGCACGGTAATTGCGAACTTCAATTGAAAACGTGGTATCGTGAAACCGAAAAATCAAATTGGTCATCTATTAACGACCTCAAATCGGAATATCCAAACGCAGGTATTTTGGAAGATAATCGGATTGTCTTTAATATTAAAGGCAACGATTACCGACTGATTGTAAAATTTAATTTTGAGTACCAAATT
>JBBSLN010000291.1:0-3854 GCA_038255205.1 Flavobacteriales bacterium | reverse complement strand
ATTGGCGTACTGCATAAAAACATGTCGATTGCTGAACAGGCAAATGAAGTCAGAAAGGTCAAACGTGCGGAAAGTGGCATGATTACCGACCCTGTGACCTTGCCTTTAACAGCGAAGGTCTTGGACGCCAAGCAGAATATGGCAGAACATGGTATTGGTGGCATTCCGATTGTGGATGATAACGGCATATTAAAAGGCATCGTAACCAATCGTGATTTGCGTTTCGAAAAAGTTAACAGCAGACCAATCGTTGAAGTGATGACGAAAGATAACTTGATCACAGCTCCAGTTGGGACTTCTCTCGAGCAGGCTGAAGGCATTCTACAAAAGAACAAAATTGAAAAATTGCTCATCGTTGATGATAACTATAAACTTGCTGGTCTGATTACCTTCAGAGATATAACCAAACTGACCACCAAACCAATTTCTTGCAAGGATAGTTTTGGTCGTTTGCGTGTTGCTGCTGCACTCGGAGTGACAGCAGATGCAGTAGACAGGGCAGAAGCCTTGGTGAAATCTGGTGTTGATGCGGTGGTTATTGATACGGCTCATGGACATACGCAAGGCGTTGTAACGATTTTGAAAGCTATTAAACAACAATTCCCAGATTTGGATGTGGTTGTCGGTAACATCGCTACCGCTGCTGCTGCGAAATATTTGGTTGAAGCAGGTGCTGATGCCGTAAAAGTTGGGATTGGTCCAGGTTCTATTTGCACAACGAGAGTTGTTGCAGGTGTTGGTTTCCCACAATTTTCGGCGGTATTGGAAGTGGCTGCAGCGATAAAGGGTTCGGGTGTTCCCGTGATTGCAGATGGAGGTATTCGTTATACTGGTGACATTCCAAAAGCGCTTGCCGCTGGTGCGGATACTGTGATGTTGGGTTCTCTTTTGGCAGGAACTAAAGAATCTCCGGGGGAGACCATTATTTATGAAGGGCGAAAGTTTAAGTCGTATCGTGGGATGGGTTCTGTAGAAGCCATGAGACAAGGGAGTAAAGACCGTTATTTCCAAGATGTGGAAGACGATATTAAAAAACTTGTGCCTGAAGGCATCGTAGGCCGTGTGCCTTATAAAGGTGATTTGTATGAAAGTATCCATCAGTTTGTGGGAGGATTGCGTGCTGGGATGGGGTATTGTGGTGCAAAAGATATTGTGACGCTACAAGATACTGGGCAGTTTGTGAAAATCACAGCTTCTGGAATCAATGAAAGCCATCCGCATGATGTGACGATAACGAAGGAGTCGCCTAATTATTCTCGCTGATTCCATCCAAGGCAGGAATCTAATGATATAAAGAAAATTGCGAAATATTAATTCTGCTTTTTGAATAGTTTTAAATGAATATTTCTGCCCTCTCTAATTATTATTTGAGTAATTTCCTCAATATCCTTTTTTGTCGTTCTGAAATTAACAATGCAAGCTCTTAAACAATACTTTTTATGTACTATGGCATTTGATAGAAAAACCTCTCCGCCTGATTGAAGTTCGTTTAATAGTTCTTCATTCAATTTATTTAGATAGTCATCTTCTAAATTATTTTGATAGTTTTTAGGAATGTATCTAAATGTTGTGATGCTCAAATTTTGAGTAACAGCTTCTAATTCTTGGTGTTTTTCAGCGAGTTGAAATAATAATTTAGACAGTTCGATATCTTCACTAATTAGTTTTTCATAACCGCTCCTTCCAACTTGTTGTAAGGTCAACCACACTTTCAAAGCTCTAAATCCACGAGAGTTTTGCAAGCCGAATTCATAATAGTTTAGAGTGGTCTCACCTTCAGGATTGCTAAAATTATAATATGCGGGATGCGAACTGAACGTGTCGATTAAGTGCTGTGGGTTTTTTACCAGTGTACATCCTGCTTCGAGCGGACTGTAAAGCCATTTGTGAGGGTCGAGTGCAATAGAATCGGCTTCTGCTATACCATCAAACAAGCTTTTTAATGAAGGGATTACAGCAGCAGGAATGCCATAAGCACCATCAATGTGAAACCACAAATCGTATTTTTCTTGCTTATGGTTGAAAGACTCTGTAAATCATCGACTACACCTGTACTAACATCTCCTGCGGTTCCAATAATCATGATAGGTTTACATCCGTTTTTTATATCTTCTTTAATGGTATCTTCTAAAATATTTTCATCTATCATATTTGATGGGGTTGTATCTATCCACCGAATTGATTTCGTTCCCAATCCAAATAAAATAACGGCTTTTTCAACCCAAGTGTGTGTTGTTCTGGAGCAGTAAATAGTTAGTTTATCCGATGCGTTAGATATACCATCTTCTTTGATGGATTTTGGGGCTTTTGCAGTTCTGGCGGCTAAAAAAGCAGTAAAATTCGCCATGTTCCCACCACTTACCAGTAAGCCTCCGTAACTTGGTGATACGCCTATAAATTCAGCCAACCACTTAACCGTTTGCTTTTCAATTTCGGTTGCCATTGGACTTAAAATATTGGCACCCACATTTGCATTCACTGCAGCTGCTAACAATTCTGCCAGGGCTCCAAGCGGAGCTGCTGACGAAGTGATATACCCGAGAAATTTTGGATGACCATTGAATAAAGAGTTATTGAACAATAAATCGGTTGTTTTGGATACTAATTCAACTGTATTGGTACCATTTTCTGGTAGAGAAGCATCACCCAATATTTTTTGTAACTCACTGGGAGTTTTAGTTGTTGTAACTGTTTTTTCATCAATCGAATCAATGAAATCAGCAATTCTATCAATTAATAGATAACCTAGTTTTTTAAACTCATTTTTATCAATTTCTATTGGAGCATTTCGATTTTCTTCCATTTTGATATGTTTCTCCTAATGTGTTATAACTAGAATGTTATGAAACAGTTTTAAATGTTTTATATCCAAAAAAGTTAAACTAAGTTCGACTATTTTTTTCTCAAAATCAATGAAGATTATAAACTAGTTACAAAGAAATCAGATTAAATCATCGTTAATAATTTGTAAATAAAAGTGTAGCAATTAAAGTGGTAAAATAGTACTTTCGTTTTTCCTTAATTATAAACATGACAGTGACGGAGTTCGAACCCATCATAAAGGTTATTGAAGAAGCCTACGAAATACCACATCTCAATGCCACACGCAAAATTTCGGCATTATTACCATACGATTACTACCAGACTGAAAAAAGATATCCTGTTCTTTACCTTCAAGACGGACAAAATTTATTTAATCCTTCTGCACCTTTTGGTGATTGGGCGATTGACAAATCTTTGGGAAAATTGGCACAAGAAGGATTGAGTGATATAATTATCATAGCTATCGACCATGGTGAACGTGAACGCATTAACGAATATCTACCCTATTATCATCCACGTTTTGGTGATGGGAAAGGCAATTTTTACATTCAGTTTATGATTGAAAAGTTGATCCCATATATCAACAGCAATTATCGAACCTTGCCAGATTTTGACAATACGGGAATCGGGGGAAGTTCTATGGGTGCATTGATCAGTCTTCATGCTGGATTGTCAAATCCAGGCGTGTTTGGAAAAATGATGATATTTTCACCCAGTTTATGGATTTCCAAAACAATTTTCAATCATACTAAATCGTTCGAACCCTTACAGGAATCGAAGATTTATCTTTATGCTGGCGGACAAGAGAGCCATGAGCATCTACCAAATGCGCGAAAACTGGACCGCATCGTCAGGGAAAAAATGGTAAGGAACCATAATATCGATTTCCATTTTTCGGTCAATGAATTCGGTAATCATAGTGAAGCCCATTGGAGAGAGGAATTTCCGGAGGCCGTAAAATGGTTATTTTTTAAAAACAAATCATGACATATAATCAGATAAAAAAAATAGACGCCAGCAAAGACTTGATT
>JBBSLN010000290.1:0-3855 GCA_038255205.1 Flavobacteriales bacterium | reverse complement strand
AAGTATCCAAACAAGCCATAGGCTATATCAATACGGCCGGAATTCATAATCAGCAACAAGTCTAGGGCTGGAAGAAAGTAACCAAATCAGTGCATAACGCTGGAGGTAGAATTTTCATCCAATTATGGCACGTAGGTCGCATGTCACACCCCGATTTTCATAATGGCGAGTTGCCTGTGGCACCGTCGGCATTAAATCCAAATGCAAAATCATTCACATCTGAGGGTTTTAAGGATACAGTCACACCAAAGGCCATGACTTTGGAAGACATAAAAATCACAGTTCGTGATTTCCAACAAGCAGCCAAGAATGCAGTCGAGGCTGGATTTGATGGTGTAGAAATTCATTCCTCTAATGGATACTTATTCCACCAATTTTTTAATGGAACAAGCAATCATAGAGATGATGAATACGGAGGAAGTATCGAGAACCGAGCGCGTTTCTATTTTGAAGTCTTGGATGCTATTAAAGATGTAATTCCAGAAAACCGAATAGGTTCAAGATTTAATCCATCGCTCCATGGAATTTTTGGCATGACCATGGACAAGGAAACCATTCCGACGTTTGATTATATTATTGAGCGATTGGATAAGGAATATGATTTGGCATATATCCATTTATCGGAGCCATTCAATGACGTTTCAGATATAGAGTTTGCAGTCCAAAACATTGCAAAGCACTACCGTCCGAAATACAACGGCACATTGATGATTAGTACTGACTTCACTAAAGATAAAGCCAATAAGGTCGTTGAAGAGGGTGAGGCTGATTTGGTATCATTTGCCAAATTATACATTTCAAATCCTGATTTGGTCGGTCGCTTTAGAGACAATATCGCGACAGCACAATGGGATGCCGAAACTTTCTACACGCCTGGTCCGGAAGGTTATATTGATTATGAAGCAAAAACCAGAGATTTAATTCCAACCAAATAAAAAAAAATGAGCACTAAAGAAAATACATTGAAAACGATAAATCCGACGACAGAAGAAGTTATTAAAACATATGATTTAATGTCTGATGGAGAAGCTAACAAGGCTGTAGAACGTTGCCATAAAGCCTTTGAACAATGGCGATTTGTCTCTTTAGGCGATCGTGGTAAAATTATTAAGGCCATCGGAAAAAAATTGAATTCTGAAAAAGAGTCCTTAGCAAAGCTGATGACCAAGGAAATGGGAAAATTGATTGCGCACGGTCATCAAGAAATTGAACTGTGTGCAGGGATTTGCGAGTACACAGCCAAACAAGGAAAAGAATTTTTAAAAGATGAAGAACGCGAACTTGCGAATGGTGGACGCGGTATTGTCAACTATTCTCCGCTAGGAGTAATTTATGGTATTCAACCATGGAATTTTCCTGCGTATCAGGTGATTCGATATTCGATTGTGAATTTAATGGCAGGTAATGGTATTTTATTGAAGCATGCAGAAAATGTGACGGGTTCAGCCTTGATGCTCAAAAAGATATATGAAGATGCTGGCTTGCCAAAAGACCTATTCACTGTTTTACTTATTGACCATGACCAATCAGACAAAATAATAGCGCACAAGTTGGTGCGAGGCGTCACCCTAACAGGAAGTTCAGGTGCTGGTAGAGTCATTGGTAAAAAGGCTGGTGAAGAACTAAAAAAAACGGTTTTGGAACTGGGCAGTAACGATGCCTATTTGATATTAGAAGATGCCGATATTCCTATGGCAGCAAAAACCTGTGTGCAAGGACGAATCTACAATAATGGAGAAACCTGTGTCGCAGCAAAACGTTTTGTAGTAACTGCTAAGGTGTATGACAAATTCAGGGATGCGTTCGTAAAAGGAATGGAAGCTATTAATCATGGTGACCCAACTGATAAAAATAGTAAGTTAGGACCTATAGCACGAAAAGATTTGCGAGATACATTGCATGACCAAGTTACGGAAAGCGTCAAAAAAGGTGCAAAGATTGCCTGTGGTGGTGAAATGCCAAAAGGTATAGGCTATTTTTATCCAGCTACAGTTTTGGAAAATGTGAAACCTGGACAACCAGCTTACGACGACGAACTTTTTGGCCCAGTTGCTTCCTTGATTAAAGCAAAAGACAACGAAGATGCTATGAGAATCGCAAATGACAGCCGATTTGGTTTGGGAGGTGGAATCTTCTCCAAGAATGAAAAGAAAGCCGTGGAGTTGGCCAAAAAGCATTTTGACACAGGAATGGTGAATATCAATTCCTTCGGATTGGCACATCCAAATATGCCTTTTGGAGGGACAAAAAACTCTGGTTTTGGACGTGAACATGGTGGATTTGGTATATTAGAGTTTGTCAATGTAAAATCTATATTGTTAAATAAATAAAACGAAAAAAATGAACGTTACATTAATTCAAGCAGAAGCCCTTATTAAAAAGGCAAAAGAAAAAGCCATCGAAATGGAACTGAAAATGAACATTTCGGTTGTGGATGCGGGCGCCAACCAAGTCGCATTCGTACGAATGGATGGCGCATGGCTCGGAAGTGCAGATATCGCAATAAAAAAAGCAAAGACCGCTCGATATTTTGACATGGAAACAGGTGAAATTGGAAAATTGTCACAGCCCGGAAAATCACTTTACAACATTGAGCATTCAAATGGAGGGCTCATCAGTTTTCCAGGAGGTATTCCTTTGAAAAACAGCAAAGGAGACGTTATTGGTGCCATCGGTTGCAGTGGTAGCACTGTAGAAAATGACCACAAAGTAGCCATGGCAGGAGCATCAGCATTATAAATATATTAACCAATTAAATAATAAAAACATGAAATTTACAAGAACAGCAAGCGCCCAATGGAAAGGTGGCGGAAAAGATGGAAAAGGATCTTTGACAACTGAAAGCAAGGTGTTGGACAAAAGTCATTACGAATATAAAACACGATTTGAAGACGCGAAAGGCACCAATCCCGAAGAATTGATTGGAGCAGCCCATGCAGGATGTTTTTCAATGCAATTGAGTTTCTTTTTAGGGGAAGAGGGTTTTACACCAACAACGCTTGATACGAAAGCGGATGTCACTTTTGAGGATGGCAGTATTACTAAAATCCTCCTGACGCTCAATGCAGACATTCCAAAGATAGACAACGATACATATCAAAGACTTGCAAAAAAAGCAAAAGAGAATTGTCCTGTGTCTAAATTACTGGATACGAATATCGAATTAAAAGCTAGTTTAAAATAAAAGAAAAAAAGCTATGATAAAACCAAGAGAAAAAACACCTAGCATAACTATAGATTTGGTCAACGATACACG
Organism: Flavobacteriales bacterium; assembly: GCA_038255205.1. Taxonomy (GTDB): domain Bacteria; phylum Bacteroidota; class Bacteroidia; order Flavobacteriales; family Flavobacteriaceae; genus JBPOFM01. The sequence continues at coordinate 599 of JBBSLN010000290.1, read as the reverse complement.
TTGGTCACTGGAAGAACAAACTCCCAAAAACCTTATAATGATTATCTTCTATCGTGGCAAGCATTGTCCAGTATGCAAGAAATATTTAGAAGAATTACAAACGAAGATTTCTCAATTTACCGAATTGGGCGTGAATCTTATCGCTATCAGTTCTGATACTGAAGAAAAGGCAAAGAAGACTTACGAAGATTGGGATATTGCTGATATTCCTATTGGGTATGAATTTCCTATTGAGGAAGCTCGCAAATGGGGACTTTTCATTTCTTCTGGCATCAAGGAAGAGCCAGAGCATTTTATTGAACCAGGCCTGTTCTTGATCAAACCAGACAGCACCTTGTATGCGGCTTCCATTCAGAGCATGCCGTTTGCCAGACCTTCATTTGATGATCTACTTAAAGCGATAAAATTTGTGTTGGATAAGGATTATCCGGCAAGGGGAGAGGCATAAAGGGTATTACGCCTATGTCCGTTTTGATATGTTGTTGGCCATAGTTATTTATATTTGTGGAAAATAGTATACAATTACATTTTTTAAATGAAACTATTAATCCTAATATTCGTATTTGCAATGATTCCACAAACCTCTGATTCTGTTATTT
>JBBSLN010000289.1:0-3877 GCA_038255205.1 Flavobacteriales bacterium | reverse complement strand
TAATAATTACAAAACGTTCAGTGACAACCTATCCAAATTCAAAAAGCAAACAAACGCCCAATCAACGTTACTTTTTGACACCGCTTCAGAACTCGGTGTCGTTTATAGAGGAAACGAACAGGCCGTCATTGTGCATTCGCTCGATACGGCTGCCATGAGTGATTTGTTGTTAACACAAAATGCCATTGAAACCTATCGGGAAGTTGATATATTTCCTTACTACCAGCACGATCTATTTTATAATTACTTTGCACCATTCATCACCTATAAGAATGCTTCAAAATATGCCAATATCGATGACTTCTTTGTTTTTACTGAAAGTGATGGATTGATGAAAGCTATTATTTCGAGCTATCAAAATTCAGCTTCGGTATATGAAACCGCGGCATTTAAAAGCATTATGGAGCAAATGAGTGATGAGTCCTCCTTGTTTGTGTATTCAAAATTCTCTCAATTAAACGAGATTTTGAATAAGAACTTTTCCGAAGAAAAAAATCTAAAAATAGAGGCCTTTAGGGCTTCTGGCATTCAATTTATCCAAGATAACGACTTTGCTCACGTCAACGTCATCGTCAAAAAAAACAAGGGCAAAGCTGTCGCTAATTCGGTTTCAGAGGATGTAAGTGTAACCTTGGACAATGATTTGTTGACGAATCCGCAGTTTGTAAATAACCATACGAACAATGAAATGGAAATTGTGGTTCAGGATGTTAAAAACAATCTACACCTCATTTCGAATGACGGGAAAGTACTTTGGAAAAAACAATTGGAAGGCAAACTTCTTGGTACTGTAGAGCAAATCGACATGTACAAAAATGGGCGCTTACAATTGGCCTTTGCAACTTCAAACCGCGTTTATGTATTGGATAGAAACGGTAAGGACGTTGCGCCATTCCCATTAAAATTCAATGATGCCATTACACAACCTCTATCCGTTTTTGATTATGATAATAAGCGTGATTACCGTTTAATGGTGACGCAAGGAAAATCTGTCTTGATATATGATCAACAAGGTAAAATAGTGTCGGGTTTTAACTATAAAAAAGCTGAAAGCACAATAAACACACAACCCCAACATTTCAGGATTGGTAGAAAGGATTATATCGTATTCGTACAAGGTAATGAGCTTGAAATTCTTGATAGAGTTGGAAAAACACGTATTAATGTAAAGAACAATATTTCATTTTCTGATGATGGTATATATCTCTATGAGAATAAGTTTACGGCGACTACAATCAAAGGCGATTTGATTCAGATAGATGACAATGGAAAATTGAGCAGCTTAAACCTCAACCTTGGTGAAAAACATTCACTCGCGGCAACCAGCAAAACTTTGGTCACCATGTCTGATAATATCCTGAAGATTAAATCCAACCGCGTGGAACTTGATTTTGGTGATTATACCGCTCCAAAAATCTTTTATCTCAAAGACAAAATCTACGTTTCAGTGACCGACCTACAAACTAAAAAAGTCTATCTGTTTGACAGTTTAGGTAAGGAAATCAATAACTTTCCCGTATATGGTAACTCGTCTATCGAACTCGATAACATTAATAATGGTAGAGGCCTGGAATTTGTGGTTAAAGGTGATAGCAACTCAATATTGATTTATCAGATGAATTAAATACAAACGGCAACCAAATCGTTGCCTCAGTCTAAAAATCGTCAAAGAAATTACTTTGGCGATTTTGTTTTAAATACTACCGTAAATTAGTAGTATTGCAGTCTTCATATAAGCATTACATTACCATGATAAAACGAACAAAAGCAGCCTTCAACAAATGTATTCTTCATAAAGTTGGCAACAAATTCAACAGCACTAAAAACGCATTTTCAGAGCAACCTATTGATTTTGACGAAGTCAGTTATGATTTGATGTTGTCTTATTTGTTGCGTCCGTTTGGGAGCGTGGTGGAAAGTTACCGGTTTAATCACCACTCCAATATTAACCTCAACGAAATCAATACCTATGCTACACAGCTTTTTGTTGATGAAAGCAACTTTGTGGAGACTTCAAAACACATTGTGATGCATTTGTTTGAGCAGAGCAATTCTGCACAGATAAAGACTGGAGATGTCTTGGTGTGTTTGTTCAATGACATTCAATATGACGACATGTTTGTGAATGCGGTGGGGATTTTTAAGATTGAAAACAAAACCGAATTTTTTCAAACCTATCTTGAAGGGAAAAGTTATGACATCATCACACAAAAGGGAATTCCAACCAAAAAAGTGGATAAAGGGGTTTTGATTTTGAACACCGCTGATACCGAAGGCAATATCATTTTGAGCGTCGATAATAATTCATATGACACCCAATACTGGACAAAACATTTTTTGAATGTTAAGTATCCTGACGACTCCAACCAACATACAAAAAACTATATTGAATTGTGCAGGGAGTTTTCGGATGATGTTCTAAAAAAGAGCTATGGGCCTCAAGAAAAAAGCACATTTCTGGCAAAGACCATTGATTTTTTTAAGGAAAATGAGGTCATCAATGTCGAAAACTTTAAAGATGATGTGTTTGAAGACGACAAGTTCAAAGATTTATTTGAAGACTATAAAAAAGGCTTTGAAACTGACAGAGCAGTTCTTATCAGAAATCAATTTGATGTTTCTGAAATTGTACTTAAAAAGCAAAAACAAAAGATAAAGACCGAAATCAAACTCGACACCAACATTCAAATCAAGCTTGATGTCGATGCACCAGACGCTTCTGCCGAATATTTAGAACGTGGTTATGATGATGTTAGGAAAATGCATTTTTACAAGGTGTATTTTAATGAGGAAGCGTAAATTGATCTTTACAATATCCATTAATATACTTTTGCAAACCAACAGAACAAATGATTTTATATCTTTAGTTCGAAGTTATCAGTTATAGTTTTTTTGATGACATACTACTATTACCAGTATAAATGGAATCGAAAAAGTAGTATAAACTTTAAAGCTAGTTACATACGACTAAATGAGATATGTTTTCTGATTGTGCTCATTTCACAAGGATTATAAATAAAAAACAGGGATATAAAAACAAACAAAATGACGACCATTAAAATTATAATCTGCTCGGCTTTACTCTTTATAGTGGGAAACATCATGGCTCAAACCCCCGAACAAAAGCTAACATCACTCGGAATTGAACCCATTGAGCCCACTAAGCCTATTGCCAATTATGTGAAAGCCGTTCGCACAGGCAACCTCATTTTTCTTTCAGGCCACGGCCCATCCAAATCTGACGGTACGAGTATCACCGGCAAACTGGGTGCTGATTTGACTATCGAGGAAGGCCAGCATGCGGCCAGGATCACCGCGATTTCTCTTTTATCTACCCTAAAAGCTGAAATAGGCGATCTTAGTAAAGTAGTGCGGATTGTAAAGTTAACCGGAATGGTCAATTGCACCCCCGATTTTTACGACCATCCTAAAGTGATCAATGGCTGCTCAGACCTGCTTGTGGAGGTTTTCGGTGAGAAAGGCAAGCACGCTCGGGCAGCGATAGGAATGGTTTCTTTGCCCAATAATATAGCCGTGGAGATTGAGATGGTGGTGGAAGTGGAGTAATTTAAATAGGATTAACTCAACCATCGTTGGTGTTTTGACACAACAAATAATCCAGATAAAACAAGTTAAGTGATAGATGAACTTTTAGTAACTGTTGATATTAAACACCACCAATACAAAAAACACTGCCTTTTATCCGAGCCCCAAAGATAAGAAAGATATAATATTGATAAGAACAACAATCGGTATAAGATAATGTTGGTGAAAAACACCAACTTTGGCCAGAAATTATGCAAATGCAGCAATAATTTTATTCAGGATGTATGGCTTTTATGGTTTGTTGTCTTCCATTTACATATCTAAAACCATC
>JBBSLN010000288.1:0-3879 GCA_038255205.1 Flavobacteriales bacterium | reverse complement strand
TGCCCATTTGAACAATTGGGTATTCAAGAACTTTTTTAATGCTGATTTTGAATCTAAAGCTAAACTCAAGAATAATATGTCGTAGTTATCAAAATGCTTATCAACTAACTCATTGAGCTCTGGAAATTCGGCTCCACACGTTTTACAATTTATAAACCATGTCTTCAATATTGTGGTTTTCCCCTTAATGCTTTCATTCGAATAGTGATTACCATTAAGATCAGTAATTTCAAACTCGGGAAATTCCATTCCTTCCATATCATAATGTTTGAGGTACGACAGGGATTCACTCCTAATGGTATTTGCAATGCTTTTATCAGCTTTAGCATTCCATTTGTGAAAGTATGCAGCGCTCATCACCACCTGTTGATTTTAATTGAATAAGGATAAACATCCCAGAAGTTAGCTTTTCTAAAGACAACTTTTTATCAATTTGATTGGTCATTTCATTAAAGCTAATAAAATTCTATGACAAAGAAATGTTTTTGGATTGATAGGTCCACCATTCCATAAAATCTGCTTGAAGCAGTCCTAAATTTTATTTAGGCTCAATAATTTAAAGATTAATGGTTGATTGTTCATCCGTGGTTTGGTCTTTACAAGCAATTATAAATACGGTCATTACAGTAAGCGAAAAAAATAAGTCTTTTCATAATATTTGAATATAAAGAATAGTTGATACCTAATTTAACAAAAAAAACAGACCCGTAATGAGTCTGTTTTCCTATTATTATTTAAGCGGGATTTTAGTCTTTCAAAATAAAGAAGTAAGAACGTCTGTTCAATTGGTGTTCTTCTTCAGTACATTTTACTTTGTTGCTACACTTATTCAACAACTGTGTTTCTCCATAACCGATAGCACTTTCAATTCTGTCAGTACTGATACCTCTCGAAAGTAGGTAATCTCGGGTTGATTTTGCACGACGGTCAGATAGCTTCAGATTGTAATTATCACTGCCACGACTGTCTGTATGTGATTCGATTTTGATGATCATTTTCGGATGCTCTCTCATGACGTCCACAATATTTTCCAACTCATATTCGGCATCGGTTCTGATATTCGATTTATCAAAATCAAAGAAAATAGGGTTGATAACTATTTGGTCATTGTCAATCAATGGTTGTAGATAAAGATCAGCATTTGTAATCTTTTCGTTTGTCTTGTCAGTCGTCACGTTGACTTTATCATCTTTATAATCTTCTTTGCTTCCTAAAACAGTATAGGTCTTATCGCATTCAGCATCAAATTTGTAGGCACCATCTTCGGCAGTCGTTACGGTAGATACGATTTTACCAATTTTATTAATTAGCTTTACTACTACACCCGATAGGATTTCATTGGATTTCTTGTCTCTCGCAATACCTTCGATAACTTGCTTGCATTTTTCCGCGTTAAATCCGTAGATGTCGTCGCTGCCTTGTCCACCATTTCTATCTGATGAAAAATAGCCTGTTTTTTTGTCTCCGTTGATGAAATAAGCAAAATCGTCATAGCCACTATTGTATGGAGCACCCATGTTTACTGGTTCTGCATCTTCATCTTTTAGAATGTTGGATTTGTAAATATCAAGCAAACCAAGTCCTAAATAGCCATCAGAAGAGAAGTACATAATACTGTCGTTGCTAACAAAAGGGAACATTTCACGCCCTTCTGTGTTGATTTTTGCACCAAGGTTTCTGGGCGCACTATACGTATTGTCTTCTTGAATGTCCACTTCGTAAATATCAGTTTGGCCTATGCCACCTTCTCTATCAGACACAAAAAATAATTTTTTGTTATCGGCACTTAATGTTGGGTGACCAGTAGAGTGGTAGTTGTCATTAAATGGCAACTCCACAATATTCTCCCATTTTTCATCAACTAAAGTTGCTTTGTATAATTTTAGATGTGAGGTTCCTTTTTTATCGTATCCCAGTTTGTTTTTTCTGTCAACATTGTCACGCGTAAAGTAAATGGTTTTACCGTCTTTAGTGATAGCTACTGAAGCTTCATGATAATCAGTGTTCACTTTGTCAGCTTTGATAAAATCTGCAGTACCGAACTCTCTTTTACCATCAGTCAGTTTCACATTTACCTGATAGATATCCAAAAATGGTTCACCGTTCCAACCATATTTCTTTTTCAAATCAGTATTTCTGGCAGAAGCAAAGTAAAGTTCATTGTCATGAACAAACGTTCCAAAGTCAGAATATATCGTATTTATAGGAAGATTTTCAACTTCTACAATCACTTCACCATCTCGATCTTCAAGGTCTTTGATGATTTCAACATTGTCTTTGCTGTATTCTTTACCTCGGCTATCATTGCTTTGAAGCTCCTGAAATTTCGCTAGCCATTTATTGGCTTCCACATAATTATCCAAACTACGTTGTGTTTGAATGTATTTATACATGTATTCAGGACTGACATCGTCGTATTTTTTTAGGGCTGCGCCATACCAAACGGCTGCTTCCTTTGTTTTGGAATTGTTATAATAACAATCACCCAAACGGGTCAGTACATGTTTGCTACTATCACCTTTTTTTACGGCTTCTTCATAAAGTTCAGTCGCTTTGATATAAGAGTAGTTTTCAAAAAATTTATCTGCCAGTTTACGTTGAGCGAATGTATAAGAACAGCTCAATATAAGTATTAATAGTATTAATTTTGTCTTCATAATCATGTCTTTTTTAGAAGTATCTAGGCGATTTAATACGTTTGCTTTTGAATATTTCGAACATTAAAAGCACTTCATGGGTTCCACTTGTATAAGGTCTCAAATCTGAAATAGGATATCCATAAGAATAACCAATACGAAGCTGTTTTGATACCTGAAAATCAGCAAGTCCTGAAAACTCTCCAGCTCGTTCGTCAAATCGATACCCAGCACCCAACCATAGTTTTTCGTTGAAAAGAAAGTTAGCAGTAACGTCAATTGATAATGGCGCACCGTTGGTTGCTTTTAATAAAGCCGCAGGTTTAAGCTTTACACTTTCACTTAAATCGAAGACGTAACCACCAGTAAAGTAATAACTTATTCGTTCTAAAGCTTCAAAGCCTTCTTGACGATTTTGATTTGTTGTCAAAATCCTCGGTGTAGAAAGACCCAAATACCATCTTTCTGAAGTCCAATAGACACCAGCTCCAATATTTGGACTCCAGCGATCTTCGATCCCGAAAATTGTGGGATCATTAGATTGGCTACTTCTGTATTCTGCATCTAAACTATAGCTTGTAAAACCACCTTTAAGACCAAAATATAGTTTGGTAGTTTCATTCGTATTGATGTTATACGAGAAGTCCGCATATAGGTATGAGAAGTTCTCAAAACCAAGCTCATCATTAATCAATGAAAAACCTAATCCAACCTTTTCATTTCGAAGAGGGGTGTGGATAGAAAGCGTTTGTGTGGTTGGCGCTCCCTCGAGACCTACCCATTGACTTCTATGTAAACCAACAATACTCAAGGTTTCCCTACTACCAGCATACGCCGGATTGATTGCGATGGTATTGTACATATACTGTGTAAATTGGGGTAATTGCTGTGCAACTCCCGCCCAACCACTGAACAGTATAAAAACGATTATGTTAAACTTAATGAGCTTCATAGGTTAAAATTTATTTGGTTGCTACGTAGATAGGGCCTGCGAAAGGTTTTAATCCACTATTTTTTAGATTTATGATATAATAATAAGTTCCAGTTGGTACTTTATCGGAACTTCCGATAGACGCTTTAGAGGCAACTCCATTCCAGTCATTTTGATAATTGAAATTCTCATATATTTTTGCTCCCCATCGGTTGAAGATTTGCAATTCTACAGTAAAACCACATTCCTCAATTCCGCCTACAGTGAAGAACTCATTATAAGTATCTCCGTTTGGAGTAACGGTTGTTGAGA
>JBBSLN010000287.1:0-3888 GCA_038255205.1 Flavobacteriales bacterium | reverse complement strand
GATCCACAGGCGAACCATTCCCACATAAATTGACTGAACCATTGGTTCCAGCATTCGGCGGTGGAATTATATTTATTGTGACCGTTGCTGACGACTGAGCACATCCAACTGAAGCATCAACCGTATATGTAAAAACATATGGGCTGCCAGCGACAGTCATTGTGGTAATATTGACGGTGCCTGTACTTCCGTTTGCAGTCGGTAAAGGGCCGGTCCATATACCGCCACTCATGGGAGTTCCATTTAAACCATTAAACAGATTTACGGTTTGGGTGGTTATCACATCAGGTTCACAAATTTCTATGCTGCCATTTGAACCTGCATCGTTTGGCATATTGAAGACTACAGTCACTTCAAGACGTTCCACACTCTCGCAAGGTGGGTCTACCGTAGTGGCAAAATAATTCGCGCCGTCTACCAATGGTGTTGAAGGATCTAATGGTAAAGCAGATGAAATGGTATTGTACCAATTATTATTGCCGCTAGCTACAAGGTCCGCAATAGTAGGCACGGGCTGTTGGTCAGCACAAAATTCTTGAATCGCATTCCCGACAGGCACAGGCACCACGCCCACATTTACGAATACAGATAATCTGGATGTTCTGCAGCCCGTAAATGGATTGGACTGGTCAGCATAATATATCGTATTATCCATTAATAGCGTTGATGGAGGTAATGAAGCACCGCCGTTCTGAACACTATACCATCTCACATCGTTCCCATTTGCTACTAAATCAGCAATTGTGGCTTCCATAGGATCGTCAACACACACCCCTTGAAAGTTAAGCCCAGTGGGAGCTCTATAAATAATGACATCGACACGTTGTCGCGTTCCACAGGTTCCAGAATTATCGTCAGCGTAATAGTCTTCGCCGTTTACTAAACCGGTAGAAGAAGATAATAGTGTTGTTGAATCTGCAGTGGCATACCATCTTATACCATTTCCATTATTGGTAGCCACTAAATTTCCTACGGTTGGGGCTTGAATGTCACAAAAGGTTTGTGTAGCGGTCGTAACCGTAGGACATTGAGAAAATGTATCAATCGATCCCACTATCAAAAGGAGAAGAGCAAGAAAAAGGCTTTTGCGACTATACAGACACATTTTTGTTATCATATGTAGGCTTTGTTGGTCTATGATCCGATGAACTGCCAAAAAATCGGTTACACAAATTTAATGGAATAAACGAAATGCCATCTATCTATTTAATTTCTTTTAAAGTGCCATCTGAATTATATTGAATAATATAAAGGCCATTGTTATCATGGCTGCCAGTTTTATTCGCTTTGTAATCAAATTTTAAAATGGTGTATTCCGTTACGTCGTTTGCTGCGGAGGCTTCAAAGCTTTTTTCTTGTGATATCCTCAATAATGTATCAAAAGTGAGGTCAAAGCCAAATTTAACATTTTGAGAAGGTTCAACACCGAAGGCTTTCTTGTAGGATTCCACAAAGTTTGATGATAATGACGGAGTTTTTAGAGGTGATAATGAAGGATATAGCATCTGTAAAATTACAAATCGTTTATTGGAAACGTCATCCGTGTTTGGAATTAATGTTTCGTCCAGTAGAGCCAATTGAATTGCATATTTTGAAAGTTGTCCCAACAATAAATTGGTAGCACTTAAAAAAACACTGTTTTTTTCACTTTCAAAAATCACATAATTTATCCTACTATCGTCGAGTTGAGACACCAATTCATCGGAGTCAAATAGTCTTTTTTTATTGACTTCTATAAATTTAGCATTAGGCGCATAGCTGGAAATATAGGCTTTACTTTCCTTACGAGCTACATCGCTAACCACGATGAGATTGCCTTTTTTTGCATTCATGTAGTCCATCATGGCGTCCCTTTTAGAATTAATACTCGGGACACTGTTATATACGTTTTTTAAATTTTGTTGTAAAACAGAAGTGTCGGTTGTAAGTACAGGCACGTTTTTTTGGTTGACCAATTTGGCAACTTCTTCTATGTCATTTTCGTAGAAAGGCAATACAACAGCGTCATAATTTTCTATGCTATTCTCTTTGGCCAAAATAGCTGCTTTGGTATTTCGTTTTGATGTGCTGGTTTCTACTATTTTTATATTGAAATCCAAACCTAACGCCCGGGCGGAATCCTGGGCAATTTTAGAACCTCTGTAAAATTCTAAATGCATTCTGATGAAGTCGTCAGAAACGTCCTTAAAGTTGAGATTTTGTTTGTATTCAGAAATAAATTGAGATTCATTAAATGGTAAAAACAATAAGATTTGATTCTTTTTGACCGTTTTAATGGTTTTGGTTAAATCTACATATCTCTGATCTGATTTTTTGAGAACCGTTTCATTCTTTACCGTTGGTTGCTCTTTAATCGAATTATTTGAAGGCATTTTGATAATGGTCCCCATTTGAACACCATTGGCCAATTGCGGATTTAATGTTACGAAGTCAGAAATACTCATACCTGCTTTTTTGGATAAGCCATATAAGGTTTCTTTTGGTTGTATTTCGTAATCTGAATAGGTGATGGTTGATTCAGTTTCAACTATTTTTTCTGATGTGTTTTCTTCTGAAAGAATGTCTTGGTTTGTCGTATTTATTTCATTCGTAGTAGGCTCAACTTCTTCCGTTTGCGTTTCAGTTATTTCTTCGTTTTCTATTTTATTTTGTTCTTCTTTCGACGTAACTTCTATTTCTACAGGTTCGGATTCTTGGGATGATTCATTTGTAGCACTGTTTAAATCCTTCGGTATCTGTATGGTATGCCCAGCCATGAGCATCCTGACGATATGAGGGTTTGCCTGTTCGAGTTCAGGGATGGTCACTTCATATTTCTTTGAAAGGCCGTATTTCGTATCGCCGCGCTGAACCAAATAGGTGTCAGAATTGGAATTATTTCCGTTTGATGGTTCAGGAATTTTAAGTACTTGTCCTATTTGTAAAATACCGCTTAATATACCTGAATTTGCATTTACAAGTTCTTCAACTGTTAATCCATTTTCTTTGGAAATACCCCAAAGCGTTTGGCCTTTAATGACGAGATGTGTTTTTACGATGGTTATATTGGTAGAAACCGACGCATTTCTTTGGCCTTCAATCTTAAGAATATGGCCTGCCTGAAGTTCGTTTTTTGTATGAGGATTTTGTCGCTCTAAATCTTCGACGGAAATTCCAAATCGACGCGCTAAACTGTATTTGGTGTCTCCGTAAACAACTGCATAGGTAATTGTATTTGAGCTTGAAGAATTTGAAGTTGAACTTGAACTTGGATTTGAATTTGAAGTTGATTGGCTCTGACTTTCAGATTGAGGTATGGAAAGCACTTCACCGATTTTGATAATATCTACCGCAGAAGGATTCAATGCGTAAATCTCTTCAGGCGTGACATTATATTTTCTGGAGAGTTGAAAAACAGTTTCCCCTTTCTCTACAGTATGTTTTATAGTCGACTCTTGCGCGCTTCCCAAGCTTATGCACAGGAAAAACAAGGACAAAAACATAAAAACGTTCTTCATAATTGTTAAATACTCTTATCAAATAGGCTAGGGGAGCTGTTGGCAGGATAAAATTAAGAAAAATACCCTATAGCGCGCGGGATGGGCAGGTTGTTATCAAGATGTTATTAACAAATCGTAAATAAAACCTTTCTTAAGGTAGGGAATATTATGATTTTTGGAGCGCGCTTTTTCTTTTGTTTACCAAGAATTCTATTGAACATTCAGCGGGTGTTTTAAATTATCAAAAATATGGTCATCGTGTAAGTGAATAATAGCAATTTCATACTAAACAGCAAAGGTGATAAGGGAGGTGCCATCACTTTTCATACGAGTAGTGCCTTTCGGGAATAATGTATGTTTTTCGATACAATCGTACTTATTAACCCATCCACAGATGGTAATTATTGTT
>JBBSLN010000286.1:0-3897 GCA_038255205.1 Flavobacteriales bacterium | reverse complement strand
ATATAAATTCTGTTAAATATAAATTAAGTTCTAAAACTTTACGGGATATAAAATTTAGATTTGTAAAAATCGCAAGCATCATTAAGACGCGATAACCATCAACATTAATGAAAAAAAGATACATTCTTTACACCGTCATAACAGTCGGAATCATTGCCTTAATAGTTTACAGGGTAATTGCGAATGATAAAATCAATACTAAATCTAACGATAAAAAAGTTACTTCAGCAATGTCAGTGGAAGGCAGAGTGTTGAAGGCGCAGAAATTTGAAGATAACTTGTCTTTATCAGGTAGTTTAGAAGCCAATGAAGAAATTGATATTCGCAGTGAAGTTTCCGGTATTGTCGAAAGCATCAATTTTGAAGAAGGCTCTAAAGTTTCAAAGGGTCAAGTGCTTTTTCGCGTTAATAATATAGAGTTGCGAGCTCAATTATCGAAAGTAAAGACGGCGCAACAATTGGCATCTGAAAATCAGAGAAGAGCGAAGTTACTATTGGAAAAACAGGCCATCAGTCAGGAGGAATTTGATGTTTCTAATGCTGATTTCGAATCTGCAAAAGCAGAATCACAATTGATAGCTGCACAATTATCCAAAACAACAGTTCGTGCGCCATTTTCCGGCACTATAGGTTTGCGATCTATTTCTACAGGAACTTATGTAACGCCCGCAACAACGATTGCCAAATTGGTAAATACAAGTCAGTTGAAAATCACTTTTTCCATACCAGAAAAATATGCCTCTCAAATGAAGGTCGGTAGCACATTGACGTTTACAACATCAGATTCCAAAGAAGAATCGCAAGCAACGATTTATGCCATCGAGCCGCAAGTTGACATTGCTACGAGAACTTTAAGAATGAGGGCGATTGCGGATAATAAAGAAGGTAAATTATATCCAGGAACTTTCGCCAATGTATTGTTACCACTTGAAACGGTCAATGATGCCTTATTGGTGCCTACAGAATCCTTAATACCGATTCAAAATGGAAAGGTCATATTTGTCTCCAAAGATGGAAAAGCTAAACAAATCGAAGTAGAGACTGGGACTCGAACAGATAGCATGGTTCGTATCCTTTCGGGTATCAAGGCAGGGGATACCATATTGACTTCTGGTGTGATGTCCTTAAAAAATGGAACGTCAGTTAAAGTAAGATTAACCAACTCCGGAAACTAATGAGTTTATCAACCTTAAGCATCAAACGTCCTGTACTAACGATAGTCATGAATTTGGCTATCATGCTTTTTGGTATTATTGGGTATACCTATCTTGGAGTTAGGGAGTTTCCTTCTATTGATCCAGCACAAATCTCCGTCAGCACAAACTATTCTGGTGCTAATTCCGATATCATTGAATCTCAGATCACGGAACCACTCGAGAAAGCTATCAACGGAATCGATGGTATCCGAAATATTACTTCTTCAAGCAATCAAGGTTCCAGCAGGATTAACATCGAATTCAATCTTGATAAAAATCTAGAGGATGCCGCAAACGATGTTCGCGATAAAGTGTCTCAAGCGATTAGAGGTTTGCCTCAAGATATCGATGCGCCACCTGTGGTCTCAAAGGCTGATGCCAATTCGCGTTCTATCATTTCCATGACCGTTCAAAGTGACAATAAAAACATATTGGAACTGACAGATTATGCCGATAATGTTCTCTCCCAACGCTTGCAAACCATACCTGGAGTCAGTAGTGTGCAGATTTGGGGTCAACGAAAATATGCGATGCGACTCTGGATTGATCCCATTAAATTGGCAGCTTATGGCGTGACCGTTGCAGAAGTTCGACAGGCTTTATCATCTCAAAATGTAGAATTGCCATCCGGAAAATTAACAGGTGCGAATACTGAATTGACGGTAAAAACAATTGGTAATCTTTCAACACAAGAAGAGTTCAATAATATCATCATTACGGCTGATGATGAAAAAGTAGTGCGTTTTAGTGATGTTGGTAATGCTACTTTGGAGGCCGAAAACATGGAAACCAAATTGAGTGATTCCGGACAACCCATGGTCGCCATGGCCATTGTACCACAACCAGGTGCTAATTATGTCGCCATTTCCGATGCCTTTTATGAAGAATTTGAAAAACTCAAAAAAGATTTACCAAAGGATTTTAAATTGAATGTCGTTATAGATGATACACTCTTTGTGAAACGTGCCATTACAGAAGTGGTTGAGACTCTAGCGATTTCCATTATTCTGGTAATTTTGGTTATCTACTTCTTTTTTAGAAATTGGTCCATGGCATTGCGACCTTTGATTGACATTCCTGTGTCATTAATTGCAACATTTTTCATCATGTGGCTTTTTGGATTTTCGATTAATGTATTGACACTTTTGGCTATTGTACTCGCTACAGGTTTGGTGGTAGATGATGGGATCGTGGTTACCGAGAATATTTATAAAAAAGTCGAAGAAGGCATGACCCCTATTGAAGCTGCCATTAAAGGGTCGAATGAGATTTTCTTTGCCGTTATTTCCATTTCCATAACGCTTGCAGCGGTTTTTCTACCTGTGATTTTTCTCGAAGGATTCGTGGGGCGATTGTTTAGGGAATTTGGCATCGTAATTGGCGCAGCTGTACTGATTTCAGCATTTGTGTCTTTATCATTGACGCCGATGTTGAATGCCTATTTGATGAAACCTGGGAAGCAGAAGCATTCGAAATTCTATGACTTTACAGAACGTTATTTTGTAAAAATGAATACCGCTTATGCGAATTCACTTCGGAATTTTATGAAGAAAAAATGGTTGAGTTTTCCGATTCTTTTTGGTTGTATCGTGATGATTGGAATATTTTACAATCTTTTACAAAAGGAAACGGCACCTTATGATGATAGAAGTACCTTACGTGTAAATGTGACCGCTCCTGAAGGTGCTTCATACGATTATATGGATCGCTTTATGAACGAAATAACTGAATTGATAAACGATTCCATTCCAGAAAAGAAAGTGAGTTTGATTATTACGTCTCCTGGCTGGGGCTCATCTTCTGTAAATAGTGGTTTGGCCGTAATTTCGCTGGTAGATCCAAGTGAGCGTGAACGTTCCCAAAAAGAAATTGCTGAAGACCTTACACGTTGGACTAAAAATTTTGAAAATGCACGTTCAAGTGTTTCAGAAACACCAACCATTGCTGTAAACAGGCGTGGAGGCATGCCAATACAATACATTATTCAAGCGCAGAATTTTGAAAAATTGGAAGAAAAAATTCCAGAATTCATGGAAGCCGCGGAAAAGAATTCTGTATTTGCAAATACCGATGTCGATTTGAAATTCAATAAACCAGAAATCTATGTCACGATAGATCGAGAAAAATCAAGAAGTTTAGGCGTTTCTGTTTTGGATGTTGCACAAACCTTGCAACTATCTTTGAGTGGTCAGCGATTTGGCTATTTTATGATGAATGGAAAACAATATGAAGTCATAGGACAATTTGATCAGAAAGATCGCGACGAGCCCATGGACTTAAGATCGATGTTTGTTAAAAATGATAAAGGCCAACTCATTCAAATGGACAATCTAGTTACGACTGAAGAACATAGTAGTCCACCACAATTATATCACAATAATCGTTATATGTCCGCAACAGTTTCTGCAAGTTTGGCGCCTGGAATGAGCATTAATGATGGTATAGAGGCTATGGAATCCATTAAAGAAAACGTTTTAGATGACTTTTTCACGACCGATTTAGGAGGTGAATCTAGGGATTTTGTGGAGAGTAGTTCTAATACACTTTTTGCGTTCGGATTGGCACTACTGCTAATTTTCCTGATACTTGCTGCACAATTTGAAAGTTTCATTGACCCTTTTGTGATTATTCTAACCGTCCCTATGGCTGTTGCAGGAGCTTTATTTTCACTTTGGCTATTCGGTCAAACGTGGAATATTTT
>JBBSLN010000285.1:0-3906 GCA_038255205.1 Flavobacteriales bacterium | reverse complement strand
GAGTTGTGAATTCTAAAGAAATAGTGCTCTGGCAATAGTTCATTAACTTCCTTTAGTTTTTTGGTTATCAATAATTTTTGGCCATTGGTTGTCACGATGGTACTATAATTGCCATCTGATTCGACGAATAGAACGTCATCGCTATTTAAAAATATCAATTTACCATCGGTATTAATGGTGATTTTTTTCTGCTCGTACTTGGCGTTGAAATTTGATATAGCCTCCTCAATTTTTGAAGAAGTAAAATTTTTACTCTTGTATCTTTTGATTTTCTTAATCGTATCGTTCAAATCGTCAGAATCAATAGGTTTTAACAAATAATCAATGGCTTCATGTTTTAACGCCTTAATCGCAAATTCGTTGTAAGCTGTAGTAATGACGACTGGAAAATCTTTATTTTTGAGTTTCTCCAAAAACTGAAACCCATCCATTGTGGGCATTTGAATATCCAAAAATAAACAATCAGGCGTGTTATAGTTAAGATAATCAATGGCATCTTCAGGATTTGAAAATGTATTGATGACCTCTATCTCATCACTGAAATGAGTTAATTCCCAAGATAAGCTTTGAATTGCTTTGGGTTCGTCGTCAACTATAACTGCTTTTATCATAATTATAAAGATACTAATTTAAAGATATGTAATACACTACAATTGTGTAAGTAGTCACATTTTGTGTGTATTGGGTGGTATTCCTATGATTATTAAATCAATACATTCTTTGAAAATCAATTTACAATAAAGGTTCTAACATTATAAGTTGCCAACTATACAGTTTTTGCTACCAGCCATACAAATGTCTTTTTTGGTAAGTATTTATTTATGGATATTTGACAAAAGAATTTAATTCATCAATTAAAAACTTTTAAAAAAGAGTGATCGTGGGGATTCACTTCAAATTTAATTAAATGCTATTAATCAATCGTAAAAAGTCAGGAGTAACATCCTGACTTTTTTTATAAAACAATATTTGAACTATATTCTTTTCAGTTAATTTTAGTTGGTTTAGTTAATTATTGGGGTAAAAAAGAGAGTTTGTTGACTCTCTTTTTTTATATCTTCTATTTAACCAAAAAATTAGATAAATAAAGTTTTTTTTAGAAACAAACTTTGCTTATTTTATAGGGTCTTCAGACTACTTCATAACCATAATATACTTAAAATCAAAATGTTATGCATATATGTTAAAAAAACCTTTGAAACTCCCATAAACACTGCGTTGTTAAAAACTTGTTAACATTGTTTATAAAAATACCATTGATTTTCGACCACATTTTTGAATCTTTGTTAGTCCCAGATCGAATCATTTTTTTGTATAATTTTCCCAATAAAAAACACGATACTAATGTCGCAATTAACAGAACCAATACTTCAAGAAAACAAAAATCGCTTTGTCATTTTCCCTATCCAACATCATGATATTTGGGAATGGTATAAAAAATCGGAAGCAAGTTTTTGGACCGCAGAAGAAATCGATTTGCACCAAGATCTAACCGATTGGAAGAACAAACTCAATGATGACGAGCGTTATTTCATTAAACATATCTTGGCATTCTTCGCTGCTAGCGATGGCATCGTAAATGAGAATTTGGCAGAAAACTTTGTTAATGAAGTTCAATATAGTGAAGCGAAGTTTTTCTATGGCTTTCAAATCATGATGGAGAATATCCATAGTGAAACCTATTCATTGTTGATTGACACCTATGTGAAAGATGAAGAGGAAAAAGATAAATTGTTCAATGCACTTGAAAATTTTCCTGCCATTAAGAAAAAGGCTGACTGGGCTTTACAATGGATAGAATCTGATTCATTTGCGGAGCGTTTAATCGCTTTTGCAGCGGTTGAAGGCATTTTCTTTTCCGGAGCATTTTGTTCTATTTTTTGGTTGAAAAAACGTGGATTAATGCCAGGTTTGACCTTCTCTAATGAATTGATTTCCCGTGATGAAGGTGTTCACTGTGATTTTGCCGTGCATTTACACAACAAACATCTTGTGAACAAAGTTCCGAAAGATCGCATCA
Organism: Flavobacteriales bacterium; assembly: GCA_038255205.1. GTDB lineage: Bacteria > Bacteroidota > Bacteroidia > Flavobacteriales > Flavobacteriaceae > JBPOFM01. The sequence goes on along the minus strand of JBBSLN010000285.1, from coordinate 1,886 downwards.
GAGCGATTTTAGTGGATGCGCTTGATATCGAAAGAGAGTTCATTACAGAGTCGCTTCCTGCAAGTTTGATTGGGATGAATTCTAAATTAATGTCGCAATATCTCGAGTTCGTTACAGATAGATTGTTGACCGAACTAGATTGTGAAAAAGAATATAATACAGCAAATCCATTTGATTTTATGGATATGATTTCTCTTCAAGGGAAAACAAACTTCTTTGAAAAACGTGTATCGGAATATCAAAAAGCGGGTGTTATGAACAAAGAAGAAGAAAAAGACAAATTCAGCTTTGATGCTGATTTCTAATAAATGATTCTTTTTTAGAGACGAATAAAATTCAACTTTAAAAAAGGTCAGATTAATTAACCTAAACAATTTGATTTGAAGTAATTAGTCATTTCCGAGTCATCGGAGGCAGTCTGGTTAACCTTAAATTTTAAACCAACTAACTAACTAACTAACCCATTTTCTGATTGGTGTAATCAGAAAAGATTAAAAAACGTGTAGACTATGTATGTATTAAAAAGAGACGGCCATCGAGAGCCAATGATGTTCGACAAAATCACGGCTAGAGTGCGTAAATTGTGCTACGGACTTAATGAACTGGTTGACCCAGTTAAAGTGGCGATGCGTGTCATTGAAGGATTGTATGATGGTGTGACCACCAGCGAATTGGATAATTTGGCAGCAGAGATTGCAGCAACCATGACCACGGCACATCCTGATTACGCACGTTTGGCGGCGAGAATTTCAGTCTCTAACCTACATAAAAACACCAAAAAATCTTTCAGTGAAGTGATGGAAGATTTATACCTCTATGTCAATCCGCGTACTGGTAAGAAAGCACCCTTATTGGCTGATGATGTCTATGAAGTCATTATGGCGAACAAGGAGAAATTGGACTCTACAATTATTTATAATCGAGATTTTGGGTACGATTATTTTGGATTCAAAACTTTAGAGCGTTCTTACTTATTGAAATTGAATGGCGAGATTGCAGAACGTCCACAACACATGTTGATGCGAGTTTCCATTGGGATTCATTTAAACGATTTAGATGCAGCGATTGAGACTTATGAGTTGATGTCCAAAAAATATTTTACACACGCTACACCAACACTTTTTAACGCGGGTACACCGAAACCTCAAATGTCGTCTTGTTTTTTATTAACGATGAAAGACGATAGTATTGATGGTATTTATGACACCTTAAAAAACACGGCTAAAATCTCGCAATCAGCTGGTGGAATAGGATTATCTATTCATAATATTCGTGCAACCGGCAGTTATATAGCGGGAACCAACGGCACCAGTAATGGAATTGTCCCGATGCTGCAAGTGTTTAATGACACGGCACGTTATGTAGACCAAGGAGGTGGAAAACGGAAAGGAAGTTTCGCTATCTATATGGAAACATGGCATGCCGATATTTTTGATTTCCTCGATTTGAAAAAAAACCACGGAAAAGAAGAAATGCGTGCAAGAGATTTATTCTATGCGATGTGGATTTCTGATTTGTTCATGGAGCGTGTGCAAGAAGACGGCGTATGGACCTTGATGTGTCCTAACGAATGTCCAGGATTATGTGATGTGCATAGTGAAGAGTTTGAAGCACTTTACACAAAATACGAAAAAGCAGGAAAAGGCCGTAAAACAATCAAAGCACGGGAACTTTGGGAAAAAATATTGGAATCCCAAATCGAAACGGGTACACCATATATGTTGTACAAAGATGCAGTAAACCGCAAGTCTAATCAGAAAAATTTGGGAACTATTAGGTCTTCAAATTTATGTACAGAAATTATGGAGTACACCTCTCCAGATGAAATTGCGGTGTGTAATTTAGCATCGATTGCGTTGCCAATGTTTGTAAAAAATGGAGAATTC
>JBBSLN010000284.1:0-3917 GCA_038255205.1 Flavobacteriales bacterium | reverse complement strand
TAGTCTTTTTAGCTATTAACTCAACAAATTACTAGAGGGATTACTATTCGTTTGTTGACCTTTTCAAATATAGATAAGGCATTTAACTTTTAGACGTGGAAAAACCGTAAGATTGTTACGGAAAAACCGTAATTCTCAATCATACCAAGAGTTTTGAAGGAAACATAAATGGGATAAATATTGATAAAAAGCTCAATTTTAACATTTGAACTATAAAAAACCCTTTTTTCGGGCTTCACTAATCAAGGTTTCGTCCTTGCCATCTTCCACTGAAAAGAGTTCTTTTAATTGTTTTTTTCGCTTTTCGATAGAACTCATGGACAAATCGATATGCTCCGTCAAGCTTCGGGTCTTGATGCCTCGAGACAGCAAATGAAGTATTTTTCGGTTGGTTTCATCAATTTGTATTTCATTGGCGACCAATTTATTCAAAAACTGATTGACGGTGCTACTGTAATATGGCGGCGATACCAAGATATGCTGAAAGGCTTCTGCCAACTCACTCGAAGTCAAGTCACTTTTTATCAAAAAACCGTCAGGACTAATATTCTTTATGATATTATGAATGCGATAGGATTCATTGAACATGGTCAGGATGACAACCTTTGCCTGTGGCATTAACTGCTTTGACAATTTCGCCAAATCCTCACCAGAAGTAAGAGCGCCATCACTTGAAGCCGGAAGACTGATATCGAAAAAAAGTACGTCATAAGGTGTTTCCCTCGCAGCTTTTCTCATAAGCATGTCAGCCGAATCGCAGTCGTTTGCCGTGTCGATAATTAAAGTTTGGTCATCATTTTTGGTAGCCATCAGAGTGTTTTGATAGCCTTCTATAATAATGGGGTGGTCATCCACCATTAAAATATTGATTACTTGGTTCATGGTTGGTTATTTTGAATAGGGAATTTGTATTGTAATGGTGGTTCCTTTATCAATTTCAGAATCAAACTGAACTGTTCCGTTGACTTCGTCTACCCTAGCGTTGATATTTTTTAGGCCAATTCCCTTTTTACTTTTGTTGACAGCGAATCCTTTTCCGTTATCACCTATACTCAATAAAATTAAACTATTTTTTAGATGAAAACTAATTTTTATATGACTCGCTTTAGCATGTTTATAGATGTTTTGCATGGTTTCTTGAAGAATCCTATAGACATGGATTTTAGTTTTGTTAGTGATGTCTTCCCAATTGATGTCATCACTATAGTAAAATTCATAGGTTAGTTGATACGCTTCGGTTTGATTTTGAATGAGCGTTTCTACAATATCCATAAAACCGGAACCTGCGACGAAATCGGTATTTAAATCATGGGAAACCTTGCGTATGTCATCTTCAATGCCTTTGAGATCATTTATGTAATGCAATCTTTTTTTAGCAGCTTCTTCACCATCTTTTCGATTGAAAGTGTCTAAGCTCAATCGTGTGCCAAAAAGCCTTCCAAGAATGCCATCATGTATTTCCTTGGATATACGTAATTTCTCATGTGCCCTTGCTTCGTCCAACGTGTCCTGTTGAGATAGCATCAAGTTATAGATTTCCTCATTCGTTTGTTGCTGTTCCCTTTCGAATTTTAATTCTTTGTTTTTGGCTCTTTGTGTAATAATAATATAGAGTAAAAACAGCGTTACCAACAATACACTGGAAATCATTAAGAGCCAAAAACGCTGTTGGGCAATACGTTCGTTTTCTTGTTCTATTTGGTCAGTTTCAAATTGCACACGGGCAAATTTATTCCGAATGCCGCGCTCATGTTGGAGTAAGCTATCACTTAACTTTATATGTTCGTTCAGATATTTTTTGCCTTCATCGCCAGGTTTGAGCTGGGATAGAATGACCATAGATTCCAATAAAATATCATTAGAAGACGTTTCTTTTGCCAATTTATAGGACTCATTAGCATAATGTAATGAACTATCTAGTTTGTTCTGTCCTTTATAAAATTTTGTCAAGTCAATGGTTACTGCAAGTTTTGTGATTGGATCCTCAAGGCTATCGCTTAATTTATAGGCTTCCTTGAAAATTTGTTCAATATTACCGTAATCATTATCACCATCTTCAAATCTAGTAAAGGCTATATTATCGAGTAATAATGGATAAAATGTAGGGTCATCTTCCAATATTACCTTATGATTCATGATATCATCATATAATTCTAATGCTTTTTTGAAATCCTTCTTCCTTCTAAAAACAGAAGCTTGATTATGAATCGAAGTATATTTGTTAGAAAGACCGCTCTCCATTTTGTTCGCAATGGCAATGGCCTTTTGATGATAGTCCATTGAAGTATCATATTGTCCTAATTCTGAAGAAATAATACCCAACAAATTATTGAATGTCCAGGCGTTATCTAAATATTTTTCAGTTTTAGGCAACCCATCAAGTAACTTAAGCCCGTAAATTGCATTTTCTTCACTTCCTAAATAATCTTTTTCAATGTATTGAATATTAGATAGATTAACGAATACTGAAATTTGAAATCCATTATTTTTAGCTAATCCATAAAATTTAATCGCATTTGTGTAATAGAAGTAGGCACTATCATTTTGCAGCTTTACATGATGGTAATAGCCTAAATTGTGATTAGCCAAACCAATAACCAAAGTATCATTTAGTAATCTAGCTGTCTTTAAGTTTTTATGATTGATTTTATAAAAAGGTTTGAAATCACCCTTATATAGATACACCGTGGATAAAATACGGCGACTTCTTAAGATGATCGAATCAACTCCTGTATCTTCAGATAATTTAACAGCTCTTATCGCGAATCGATAACGGTTATCAAGAGAGTTTTGAGTATTGTCTCCATTATACCTCAATTTTAAAATACTATCATATTTTGAAGATTTCAAAATATTCTGCCCATGAGAAGCAAAACAGGTTAAAAGCATTAGAAAAATTAGCCTTTTATTTATGAACACGCCTAATTGATTAAAGAGTCTTTCAAATTTAGAATAATTATTCTAATGTTATTCATTAATCAGAAACAGAATTTTAGACGTGAATATACAAATTAACCCTAAAAAGCTCTTATTTACGAAAAGAAGAGCTTTAGATATTAAATAAAGTAAACTTTACTATCCGTTTGGAGGTAAATCAACCTTGATTTTTGAGTGCGCCATTAAATCATAATGTGTCTTTGTAGTCTCGTAAGTATTTGTTGAATCTTGAGTTGGTTTTTTGTCTGTTTGGCTAGAAACTGATACAAATAATGCTAATAACAGGGTAATTTTTAGGGCTTTCATGGGATACATTTTAGGGTTATACATTAGTAAACAATTGTTGTTAGTTAATTAATAATTTTAGGGCATAAAAAATTGCCGCTCGAGGGAAGAATGGATTATTAATTTTTCAGCATACAAAATGCCGATAATGTATTGAATAAATTGAGGGAGGGGGAAAGCAATTGAAATTGCTCTAAGATGGATAATTAATTTTCCTTAATAAGTATTGGGTGCTTAAAAAGGAATATAAAGATATGACAATCCTTGTGCAAATATACAATAAAATCGATAAAGTGTATATTTTATCCGATAACTTGCTATTTTAATCACGATTGAGCTTTTATATTACCCTAAATACGACTTAAATCTTTATTTTTTGTAACATAAGCGATATATCAAGACCGCCGCTCTTTTTGTTTGAACAGATAAGTGCTTCAAGTTTCCTGTTTCCAGAATGGTGTGGTCATCGTCTCCTCCTGTGAGCCCTAAACCATCTATCGCCATCTCCACATGCCCCGATGTAAAGGAAATATCAGCAGCTCCTGCATTTCGAGGATTAACGGCTGTAATAACCCCAAATCCTAAATCTTGGCTAACTTGGCTATATCTCTCCAGCAAAGCCTTGTTCCCACTCGTTGATGACAGCGGCGGATAGCCTCCATCTCCAAAAATGATCTCGGCAATAGTTCCATTAT
>JBBSLN010000283.1:0-3922 GCA_038255205.1 Flavobacteriales bacterium | reverse complement strand
TGGTGTTAGACTTCGAGCCACGGTGAGTGAATTCGGACCGGTTTTATTATCTCGTATTTTGGATTTGCCCGATGCGCAATCAGGCATTGTTGCCATCATCTTTAAATATTGTGACGATATCAAAATGCCACTGCTAGATTTAAAGGATTTCAAGAAAATATTGCAATACGCCACCCAGGAAGGAAAGGCCGAATTTGAAGATGAATACGGAAGGGTTTCAACTGCATCAACTGGAGCCATTTTGCGTAAAGTAGTAGAACTGGAGCAACAGGGCGCGGATTTGTTTTTTGGTGAAACATCATTTGAGGTTGACGATTTGTTAAGAGTTGACAAAGACGGGCGAGGTTACATCAATATCATTCGATTGACAGATATTCAAGATAGACCAAAATTGTTTTCAACATTCATGTTGAGCTTGTTGGCTGAAATATATTCTACTTTCCCTGAACGAGGTGATTCTGGACGTCCAGAATTGGTGCTATTCATTGATGAAGCACATTTGATATTCAACGAAGCGTCAAAAGCCCTTTTAAATCAGATAGAGAGCATTGTCAAATTGATACGTAGTAAAGGCGTCGGAATTTATTTCGTCACACAAAACCCAACAGATGTACCTGAAGCGGTTTTGAGCCAATTGGGTTTAAAAGTACAGCATTCGCTTCGGGCCTTTACAGCAAATGATAGGAAGGCTATAAAACTGACCGCTCAAAACTATCCGGACACAGATTATTATGATACGACAAGCGTTTTGACATCCCTCGGAACAGGGGAGGCATTGGTTTCTGCCCTCGATGAAAAAGGACGACCGACTCCACTTGCTGCAACGATGATGAGAGCGCCAATGAGCAGAATGGATATTTTAACGGATTTTGAATTGAGCAATTTATTAGAAAAATCAAAATTGGTCAAAAAATATAACGAAACTATCGACAGGGAAAGTGCCTATGAGATGCTCAATAAAAAAATTGATTTGGCTGATGCCGAAGAAGCCAATCAAAAGGCAAGAAAGGAATTGGAAGAGCTAAAAAAGGCAGAATCCAAACAACGTACCACGACATCCACTAGAAGACGAAGTACAGCTATGAACCCCGTTGTGAAAGTGTTGACGAGTGCAACTTTTATAAGAAGTGTTTTTGGGATTTTGACAAAAGTGCTCAAAAAGTAATTAAGCATAAAAATAGTATCAATTAAATCAGATTAAAAAATATCTATGAACAAATCAATTTTCACACTGCTAATTATCACAATACTATTTTTTGGCTGCAAAAAAGAAGAAGACCCATTTTTGGTCCATAAAAATAGTATTGGTTTTTTAAGGGACTCCACCCAGGTCAAAGATTTAAAAATGGCGTTCCCAAATGATTCCATCGTGAATTATAAAGGCGACACCACGTTTAATATACCTATGAATTTAGTGGAAGTGTATGAAAAAGGCGGAAATTTACTTCTGACTTTAACACCTAATAGAATTGCAGATTCAACGGCTACTATAAATAATATTCGAATAAATGATTCAAGATATAAAACCGAAAAAGGAATTTCTACATTGAGTAGATTTAAGGATATACAGGACACCTATAAAATTTCAAAAGTTGATAATCTGATTAATTCTGTGGTCATTTCAGTCAATGAAATCAATGCTCAATTTGCGATAGACAAAACAGAGTTACCGTCAAATTTGAGGTACGATATGAGTTCTAGAATTGAGGTCTCACAGATTCCAGACAATGCCAGAATCAAATATTTCTTTATCAATTGGGATTGAAGATTCGGAGAAATCGGAAAAAATATAAACGCCCAACAAAACAATCGACTGCCAACTGAAGGGGGTTGACTGAAAACTTAAAAAATATGAATCCTATAATCGCTAAATTGCTAATCACTATTGCCCAGAAACGAGCAGAGAGAAAGCATCCTACAATACCAGCGAGCAAGCGCGAAGTGGTACCTATCGTAAGAACGCTACAGGTGGAACTCAAACATGCTATCAAGGAGTATATTTTCATTATCATTGGTGTTTTTTCCGCTGGCTTCGGACTGAAAGGTTTTTTATTACCAAATAATTTTATCGATGGAGGTGCAACAGGCGTTTCTCTATTAATTGAGAATTTATTTGATATTCCTTTAGGCTATTTATTGATTGTGGTCAACCTTCCTTTTTTAATTTTGGGAGCCCGAACCATCAATCGAAAATTTGCAATCAAAAGTATCATCGCCATTACGTTTCTAGCACTTGTAGTTCATTTTGTGGAGTATCCAACGGTTACCGATGACAAATTACTTATTGCGGTATTCGGTGGTTTTTTTCTGGGCCTCGGAATAGGTATGTCCATGAGAGGTGGGGCTGTTATCGACGGCACAGAAGTCTTGGCCATATTTATGAGCAGAAAATTTTCTATGACCATTGGAGATGTCTTATTAATGATAAATATATTGATATTTTCATTTGGCGCTTATGTGCTTTCGGTAGAAACTGCCTTATATGCTATATTAACTTATCTTTCCGCCGCAAAAACGGTGGACTTTGTTGTAGATGGTGTTGAAGAGTATGTCGGTGTAACTATTATCTCCGAAAAACACGATGCGATTAGAACCATGATTATTGAAAAATTGATGCGGGCCTGTACCATTTATGCTGGTAAAGGTGGTTTTGGCAAACAAGGGAACAGTTATGATAAGGATATAATTTTCACAGTAATTACACGGCTGGAAATGGCAAAGCTTGAAACGGAGATTGATAAAATCGATAAGAACGCTTTCATCATCATGGGTATGGTCAAGGATTTAAAAGGAGGTATGATTAAGAAGAAACCTATGAAATAGACGGGAGACGGGAGAAGTTAGAAGTTAGAAGTTAGAAGTTAGAAGTTAGAAGTTAGAAGTTGAAAATAAAAAATAAGTTGATTAGTGGCAAAAAAATATACAATACAAAATTCCCCATTTAGTGTCCCTACGACAGACGGAAAAATCATCAAAGAACATTTCGGATTGGCAAGTGATGGCAATTCCCAAATAAGTATCGCCCACATGGTTGCGCCTGCTGGTTGGAGCGAACCGTTTCAAACTCCGGAATTTGATGAATACACTTTCGTTATTAGAGGTAAAAAGCAATTCATTATAGATGATGAAATTATTGTTTTGGAAGCTGGGCAATCTATCAAAATAAATAAAAATACACGTGTACAATATTCAAATCCATTTACCATTGCTTGTGAATATCTTGCTATTTGCCTGCCAGCTTTCTCGATGGAAAGCGTCAATCGTGAGGGCGAATGAAAAATCTAATCATCAAATTTATAGGGAACTATTATAATTTCATAAGTTATTTATCACTCAATCAAGCTGCAAACAAAGCACTCTACTTATTTACCAAACCAAGAAGGGGACGCAAATTTTCTGAAGAGCAAAGTGAATTTCTCGGCACTGCCTATCAAGAAGAATATAAGTATAAGGACCATGTAATCATGACCTATCGCTGGTTAGGTGACAAACCAACCATTTTGCTTGCGCATGGCTGGGAAAGCAATTCATTTCGTTGGAAAAATTTAGTCCTTGAATTAAAGAAAAAAGGACATAATGTTGTTTCATTAGATGCTCCAGGTCATGGAAATTCTGGGAGTCACTTTTTTAACGCCGTTCTATATTCAGAATTCATAAACATCGTAGCCACCAGATTTCAACCAGAAATTATAATTGGCCATTCAGTTGGAGGTATGTCCACCGTATTTTTTCAACATAAATACCAATTGAATTCAGTAAAGAAATTGATTTTATTAGGAGTGCCATCAGAATTTACGGATGTTTTAAAACGCTATACCGATATGTTGGGATATAACCAACGCATCACAAAGCAATTGAACTTAACTATTATTGAACGTTTTGGTGATAGACCGGAAAATTTCTCAACAGCAAAATATCTTGA
>JBBSLN010000282.1:0-3929 GCA_038255205.1 Flavobacteriales bacterium | reverse complement strand
GCAATTCATTTTGTTGCGCTTGTACAACAGCATCCTGTTGAGGAAGCTTTTCAATTATTCCATTTCTTTCAGCAGATATCGTTTTAGTAAGCGTTTTCTCTTCAGATTTTGTTCCTTTGACGACCATTTCATTTGACTTCTTTGGAATTTCGATTATCTGATTGTCGTTATTTTGTTGGTTTTCTTGTATTGAATTTTTTTCAGTATCCACAATGATTTGAGAATTGTTTTCTATAGACTGATTGTTAAAATACATGTTGGTCACAAACAGAATGCCAACAATACTCGCTGCAATACTTATCCACCAAAACAATGTTTTGTTTTTATTATTCTGTTCGGCATCCAAACGATTGGACAGCGTCGCCCAACTTTCTGGAGAAGGTTGTAAGCTTCGTTTTTCAAGCTTATCCTTCATTTGTTCTTCGTATTTAATTGGTGCCATACCCTGTTTTGTTTAATTCGTTAATTTTTTGTTGCAAGAGCTGTCTCGCCTTGAACAATTGTGATTTTGAAGTGCCTTCCGATATCTTCAAAATTTCGGCAATCTCTTGATGCTTATAACCTTCAATGGCATACATAATGAATACCATTTTATAACCTTCGGGCAATTCATCAATCAACTGCTGGATTTCCGCGACTTCAATTTCACTATTGATATTATTGCTTGAATCATAGTTGACTTCTATCTCATCCACCATAAATTCGACGTTCTTTTGCTGGCGTAAATACGAAATGGCTTCTCTTACCATAATACGTCGCAACCAACCTTCGAAGCTGCCTTCGTTTTTAAAAGAACTTAAATGCGTGAATGCTTTAAAAAAGCCATTCAACATGACCTCTTCAGCTTTTTGAACGTCCTTTACATAATAACGACAGACGCTTAACATTTTTGGTGCATGAAATTCGTATAGCAGGTGTTGTGCTTCGCGATTGTTTTTCGCTGCTTTACTTATCAGTTCAGTTGTGTTTTTATGAAGTTGGATAACTTTCAAAAGCGTTTAATTAGGTCTTCTATTTATAAAGACGCAAAAGTTGTGCAAATGGTTGCCTGTGGGTTAGTTGTTTGTCGTTGATTTGTTTGTTTCAATGACATTTGATATTGATTATCAAAATTTTAAAAAACATAATTTACAAAAAAAAACTTCTAGCTTCGGGCTTCTAACTTCCTGCTCTCTTACTTTTTTCGTTCAATCACATAGTTGACCATAAGAATCAAGGACGTCTTGAATTGCGAATTTTGATAGGAATTGAGCATAGCAAGCGCCTCATCCTTAAATGCTTCCATTTGAGAAACGGCATACTCTAAACCCTTATTCGTTTTAACAAAATCAATCACTTCCTGAACTCTTTTTTTATTCTTGTTATGGTTTTTTATGGAGTTGATGAGCCATTTTTTTTCAGGTTTGGAACAATTGTTCAAGACATAAATCAAGGGTAAGGTCATTTTTTGTTCTTTGATATCTATTCCCGTAGGTTTACCGATGGCCTCTTCACCATAATCAAATAAATCGTCCTTGATTTGAAAAGCCATTCCAATAAGTTCGCCAAATTTTCTCATTTTTTCGACGTCCTCAGAATGAGGCTTTACAGATGCCGCACCGAGGCTGCAACATGCAGCGATGAGTGTCGCAGTTTTTTGGCGGATGATGTCATAATAAATAGCTTCCGTAATATCGAGCTGTCGTGCTTTTTCAATTTGAAGTAATTCACCCTCACTCATTTCGCGGACCGCTACAGAAATGATTTTCAAAAGGTCGAAATCATTATTATCTATGGAAAGTAAAAGTCCCTTGGATAAAAGATAATCGCCAATTAGGACCGCAATTTTATTTTTCCATAATGCATTTATAGAGAAAAAGCCGCGTCGCCGATTGCTATCATCGACAACATCATCATGTACTAAAGTAGCTGTATGAATCAATTCTATAACTGCAGCGCCCCGATAGGTTCTCTCACTGACTTGACCATTATCAACCATTTTAGCAACCAAAAAAACGAACATAGGGCGCATTTGTTTGCCCTTCCGATTGACGATATAGGTTGTGATACGGTTGAGCAAAGCCACTTTGCTGGACATAGAAAGAAGGAACTTTTGTTCGAAAAGTTCCATCTCATAGGCAATTGGCTGTTTTATTTGTTCGACAATTTTCAAAAATGGGAGAATAAAAGTATATTACAAACGTACTAAAAATGCTTGTGATATGCTATTTAACAACTTGGAAACAGATGATATATCAATCTAAGAAAAATTGTTAAATAATAAATACTCTTTTAAATAATAGAAATTTCAATGATAAAACACTAATTAAAAAAACCTGAACAACAATTTTGATGTTCATGTTTTGACCTATAGCTAAAAAAATAATAAGATTTTATAAACTAATTCTTAATAAATTTCTTGGTTTCAGATTTACCATCTTCAGAATTAATAGTCATAAAGTACATGCCTGATTTTAATTCAGAAATGTCGAATTTAGCTTCTTGTCCTAAATTTATTCTTTTCAGCACCATTTGTCCCAAATTATTAAAAAATTGGACATCTTGAATTGAATAGTTTGATGTTAAGGTAATCTCGTTATACGCGGGATTTGGATAAAGAGATGTCGAATTTTGTACAAAATCCGTCGTGTTGAGAAGAGTGTTTGTTGCGGAAGCTCTTACCACAAAATCATCAAAAATCATACTTGAAGCGACGGTATTAGGCCCGTTGGCATTTGTTGACCCCGAAAACGCAAAAAAATCAATTTCTGCTGGCGTGTCAGTAGCGACATTGGTATCAAGAGACAAGGGATCATCGATACCATCACCATCAATCAAAACTTCTCCAGTGACTGTGTTATAACTAAAGCCATACCTTGAAAAGACGTTCTCTGTAAGCATAAGACCCAGGCCATATCTAAAATTGTTAGGTGTTAGTTGGCCCTCTGGCATACTGTATGCAACTAATGAAATTGCATTTGTAGAATGATCAATTGTAATACCAGCCAGAACTTTATTATAGGCAGAATTATAGATATATACTCCAAAGTCATTGAAACTAGCCGAACCCATTCCACCTGGATTCACTGATATTTCGACTTCGATGATGTCGTTTCCAGAGGTTCTTGCTGACCAAGCAGCGGGAAATCCTTCATTCCACGCAAATGAAGAACCTCTATCACCATCTGGACCCGTAATTGTGAATCCTTGTGTTCCACTGATTCCATTGGCAGTTACTTGCAAGTTCGCTTCACTAGAATTGGTAGTAGTGGTTGGAGGGGTACCGGCGGAAAGAAAAGTAGACCAAGTACTTTGGCCTGCAATATTTCCAGCAGTAAGTCCATTAAAATCCTCAAATCTTATTTGTTGACTAATTGCAAAATAAGGCAAAATAAGTAATAAAAATAGTAATTTTTTCATCATATCATTTGTTTTTAAATTATTAATAGATATGTAAAAATAATATTTATTTTGATATTTGCTATTTAAATAGGGTTTAAATTTACATTCGCCAACTGCTCACAAGCTATTATAATATTCTTACTTTTGAGTGTCCAATCACTATTGAAATAATTTTGACCTCAAGCAGAAATAACCAGGCCCAACACGGTAAAGACGGCTCATTGGAAATTGCTTCCATCAGTAGGATTTGAAACTGCTGCCACTTTAAAACCCAAAACTTTTAAAGTCGCCGAATTCGCCAAAGAAAACATTATTAATAAACTATCAAAACCTGAAAGTGAACGAGAGCGCATAGACTATCGTTATTACAAGAACCAAATAATCATCGTATCCGGTTTACCTCGATATGGCACCTCCCTGATGATGCAAATGCTCGATAAAGGAGATCTAAATATCCTTACCGACGGCAAACGCGAAGCTAATGACTCAAACCCCAAAGGTTTTTAGGAGTATGAGCCCGTTAAGAGCATCCATAAAGATAATGGTTG
>JBBSLN010000281.1:0-3935 GCA_038255205.1 Flavobacteriales bacterium | reverse complement strand
TGGCTATACGCCGATGTTGGATGTTTACTACGAACTCAACCCATCACTTAACGAACCGCCGTATGCGTGACCCGCTTGTACGGTGGTGTGAGAGGCTTCCCTCATCAACGAAAGTTGGTGGGGGCGCCTACTCGATTATGCGTTCGTGCTATTCTCACTATGAAACACTGGCGTTTGAGTTGAATGGTATTGTTATGTAATTGATATATATTCATTGGTTGCAAAATCTCCTGATAGAACTTGTTCTAGTTTTTTGCGAAGCACTTGGAAGTCATTTGGCTTTGTGAGAAAAAATTGTGCTCCAAATTCTTTTGTTAATTCTTTGTCGCGGAGAACGTCTGATGTAGTGAAAATGCCAACAGGAATTTTGCTTAAAGCATTTTCTTTTTTTATTTGAATTAGAAATTCAAGGCCGTTCATAACAGGCATGTTGAGGTCAAGAAAAATAATATCGGGTAAAGATGGGCTGCTTTTTAATTTGTCAAGTGCAATTTTTCCATTTGTTGCTGTGTCGTATTGCAACATTGGATTTATAGATTCTATTGCTTGTTTAAAAAGAAGCTGGTCGTCTTCATCATCATCAATTAAGAATATTTTGTTCATGCGGTTGGTATGTAAATGGTGAATGTTGAACCTATATTGGGCTTTCCTTCGGCTATGATAAATCCTTTGTGATTGGTTATAGTTTTTTTGACAATTACTAAACCAATACCTGTTCCTGAATATTCATTCTTTGCATGAAGCCGCTGGAACGGCTCAAATATTTTATTTGCATATTCCTGTTCAAAACCAATTCCGTTGTCTGCAATTTTTATTGCATGATATTTCGTTTGTTTGTTTGCTGAAGTATGTTCAATTATTCTTCCATCAACAACCGATGAAGTAATTTTGATATGTGGTGTAGTTCCCGGGCGGCTGTATTTAATAGCGTTACCAAGCAGGTTGGTAATGAGTTGAGAAATTTGAATACACGCTCCCATAATTACCGGAAGATTTTCATGTTCAATGATAGCTTGCTTTTCAAGGATACTTATTTGCAAGTCGTTTTTTGATTCTTCAACAATCGTATTTAAATCGCAGGATTCAAAAATCAATTCTGTTGAATTTATAATAGAAAAATCAAGCAGGGAGCCAATGAGATTTTGCATTCGCTCTGCTGATGAAATTATACGATTAAAATAGTCAAGTGTGTTATCCGAAAAAGTTTCTGTTTCAAGAATTCGCTTGGTGAATGTCTGAATTTTTCGCAGGGGTTCTTTCAAATCGTGGCTGGCAATATAACTGAATGAGGCAATCTCGGCATTGGCGAGTTCAAGCTGCATATTTTTTGCTTCTAATTCTTCCGTGCGGCTTTTTATTTTTTCTTCTAATTCTTCGGTAAGACTTTTTTGTTCGGTAATGTCAACGCAAGCACTGATGTATCCTGCGAAAGTTCCATCAGGGTGAAATCTGGCTGGCACTTTGGCCAATAACCAGCGATATTCTCCATTTTTATTTAATATCCTAAACTCTACCGTATAATTCTCTTGTTTTGCGAAGGCTGAAAGATAAATATTAACAACTCGATCTTTGTCTTCCGGATGCAATAAGTCAACCCATCCTAACTTCAGTAAAAACTCCATCGGTCTTCCTGTCATATCCACCCAAGCCTTATTAAAATAGGTGCCATTGCTCTTTTCGTCCGCAACTCCAATCAATACTTCAGTAGCCTCTGCCATGATGCGGAATCTCGTTTCGCTTTCCCTTATTGCTTCTTCTGCTGCTTTTTGCTCCGTAATATTTGTAAAAAGAATGGCTATTTTTTTACTTCCCTTATCTCCTAATCTGAAAGCGTTGACATCGAACCAGTAATTTAAAGCATCTGCTTTTTTCGTAAACCTAATGGGCTTGCCCGTTAATGCTACCTTTCCATAAGTTTCGAACCAAAACTCTCCTAAAGTCGGTATCACTTCTCTGGCCGTTTTATTTGTTACATCTGGCAAACCTGTTTGTTGTTGAAATACTGGGTTGTTTTCAATAAAGCGGTAGTCAATCGGTTTATTGGTTTCATCAAAAATCATTTCTACAATGGATAAACCCTGATCCATGGTTTCAAAAATGGCACGATATTTTTCTTCGCTTGCTTTTAATTTCAGTTCTGCTTCATTCCGCTCAGTTAGGTCCATCATGATGCTTACATTGAAATCAACCTTTGTGCGAATTGCCTGATATTGTACAAATTTATGGGCACCGTTTTTTGTAGTAAAATCAAATTCACCAGTTTCTTCACCTTTGCTGATATATTCTTCGAAACGCTCGGCTGCTCCAGATTTTGCAGTTGTTTTTAAATCGCCCACATTCATTTGCAATAATTCATTAACCGTATAGCCCAAAAGTTCACATGCTGCTTTATTGGCCGATAAATAATTGCCTTGATCATCGGTAACCACTATTGCTGCAAGACTATTGTCAAAAATCGATCTATACTTTTCTTCACTTTCACTTAATTTTTGCCCGGTTTCTTTCTGATCGGTAATATCAGACCTTATTGCTACATACTGGTAAGGTTTTCCAAGCTCATCCAAAAACGGAACAATGGTAGTGTCGACCCAGTAAATGGTTCCATCTTTTGCTTTGTTTTTTAATTCACCTTTCCATAATTTTCCGTTGGCAATGGTTGTCCATATATTGCGGATAAAATCTTTGGGATGATAACCAGAACTAATGATGCGATGGTCTTGCCCTATTAATTCGTGGCGGGTGTATTTTGAAATTGTGCAGAAGTTATCGTTCACATATTTAATAATTCCTTTCTGGTCGGTAATGGCAACTATGGAGGATTCATCAAGCGCATATTTATAATCCGAAATTTCTCTTAAATTTTCTTCAATTTGTTTGCGTGCCGCTGCTTCTACTTCAAACAACTTTGCTGTTGACACACGCGAGTTTGTTTCTTTTTGTAAACGGAAAAAGAAAAGTGTAAGCGCAACAATAGAAAATAAAGAAAGTGACAATAGAAAAATGGGTGTGATGGTGGCGGAACGATCTTTAACCTCTTGACGCTGCGCCAAGAGTGCATCTTCTGTTTGCAATATGAGCTCAATTTGTTTACGCACTTCGTCCATTGTATTTTTGCTTTCAAGCAAAAGGCTATCTGCGGGTAAATTTGCGGATGGGTTATTTTTAATAAGTTTATTCAGGAATAAATATCGTTCATCAAAAAGTGTTTTGAGCTTTTTTAAATTTTCTTGTTGCTCGGCATTGTCGCTAATGAGTGAATCAAGCTTAGCAAATACAAGGTTGCTGTGTTGCTCTGCACCGATGGTGGGCTGCAGAAAAACAGAATCTTTCGAAATCAGATAACCACGCTGCCCGCTCTCTGAATCTTTTAATATGGAACGCAATTCATAAATATTGTCCTTTACAACATGGCTGTGCAATACCCAATCAACCGATGTATTAAACTGCCTGATCTTGTTATAACTAATAAATGCAATCACAACCAGCACTACTGTAAGCAGTATAAATAATAAAGTAGATATATTTTTTGATGGAGTGTTTATTTCTTGTTTCATTATTTTACCAATTTAAAAAGTTTCTCTTGTTTAATATCATGACGTGTCAATTGGTTTTGTGTTCGTTTGTTTCTTGCATTATAGTTATGAGTTTGCAGTGTCCACCAGCATGACGCACAACGGTTTGCGGCTTTGCGTTCGGGCGGGATTTTTAGCACTAAACTTGATACGAAGAACCACAGTTCAAATATAGCAAAAAGCGTCAAACGAAGCACGAAACCCCGCCTGACGCAAAACCGCTGTTATGCGTTTGTGCTTCTTAATCACGTCCATATAGGCTTGTAGTCCAACGTTGTCGGTGTTTCTATGTAAAATAGTTCGCCTTGAAAGTCAATTTGTAAATTTGTGGTGTTAGAAATTCTTATTGCATCGTCTTTTTCT
>JBBSLN010000280.1:0-3937 GCA_038255205.1 Flavobacteriales bacterium | reverse complement strand
TTCAAAAATCTTCAATGATGCTTCTCTCTTGACTCAAATGAATGCTATTGTGCATCCTAAAGTCGGTAAAGACTTTAAGTGTTGGTTAAAAAAACAAACATCACTTTATGTTATCAAAGAGGCAGCTATTATTTTTGAGCTGCAAAGGCAATCAGACTATGATTATATTATCACGGTAACTGCAAATACCAAAGACAAAATTGAACGCGTTTTAAAAAGAGATGAAACCACTGAAAGCAAAGTCACGGCCATCATGAAAAACCAAATGTCTGATGAAGAAAAAGCAAAAAAATCTGATTGTGTGATTGTTAATAATCAGTTGGAAGATACTAAAAAGCAGGTTCTGAAAATACACGAAAAAATACTTCAAAATTTAGCTAAACTTTAAATTTTAACATTTTTGTTAAGGTAAGGTTAAAGACAACAATTCGTAAATGTTAAAATGTTAAATTTGAGCGATGGGCAAAAAGCTTTTCATTATGTTGATCGTGTTGATGAGTCTATCACTCATCGGTATTATTTTCGTTCAGACGTATTTTATCAATAATAGTTTACAGAACGAAAGAAATCAATTCACACTCAACGCAAAACGTTCTTTGAGTTTTGTTTCAAAAAATTTGGAAGATCAAGAATTCAATGCCTATGCCTTAAGGTTGCAAGAACTTATTGCTAGTGGGACTGTAGCTGATTCTTCCGCCTTTAAGGAATTGAGAATTCAATCTCAAGATGAAACCACAAACGAAACCATTATTTATAGAAATGGCATTTTAGAAGAAAGCTATAAAGTTCCATCCTTTTTCCTTGACATTGGTTTAGATAGTGTAAATATTAGTAGGATTTCCAGCCAACGTGAAACAAGCACGTTTGACAACAATTCATTGGACGGAAATTTTAAGATAAGGGCTGAAAAAACGATTCGCGAATTAAGTGCGCTCCCAGAGACCACTAAAAGATTATTTGAGATCAATTACAGAGATCGTTTTAAGAATTATCCAATATACAAGCGTGTTTCTGTTGATAATGTGAAGGAGTTGTTGGGCAAACAGTTACATGATGATGGTATTGACACCGATTTTGAATTTGCGATTTATGATAAGGATTTAGCGACAAAGGTTCAGTCAAAGAGTTTTGAGTTGATCGAAGGTTCAACTTATGGTGTGCCACTTTTTTTGGATAATAATAATGAAAGCGATTTTAGGCTCTATGTGAATTTCCCTGAAAGAAATGAATATTTGTTCCGGAACATTTTAGGAATGACCATATTGTCGATTGTATTCACATCAATCATTATAATTGCTTTTGGTAGTGCCATTCATCAATTGATACGGCAAAGACAGATATCGCAGATTAAAACGGACTTTATCAATAATATGACGCATGAGTTCAAAACACCTATTGCTACCATCAATTTGGCTCTAGATTCTATAAAGAATCCAAAGATCATTAACGACCAAGAAAAGGTGATGCGTTACTTGAATATGATTAGAGAGGAGAACAAACGTATGCATGCCCAAGTGGAAAATGTGTTGCGAATATCAAAACTTGAAAAGAATGAACTCAATATTAGTAAGGATAGGGTTGAGCTGCACGACTTAATTGAAGATGCATTAACACACGTTGAACTGATAGTTGAAGATCGGCAAGGTTATATAAAAACGCATCTGGAGGCGGCACATTCGTCAGTTTTGGCGAACGAAACCCATTTTACCAATGTAATTGTAAATATTTTGGACAATGCAATAAAATATTCAGATGAAGCTCCTAAAATTGATGTTTACACAGAAAATGCTGGGACCAATATTTTATTGAAAATTTCGGATCAAGGTAATGGAATGTCAAAACTAGTGCAAAAGAAAGTTTTTGAAAAGTTTTATCGGGAGCATTCGGGGAACGTTCATAATATTAAAGGACATGGATTAGGTTTAGCATATGTTAAACGTATGGTTGAAGACCACCAAGGATATATATCAGTAGAGAGTGAAAAAGGAAAAGGTAGTACCTTTATAATTAGGCTACCACTAATATCATAATTATGGAAGAACAAAATAAAAAGATTCTGTTAGTTGAGGACGATCCAAATTTTGGAACTGTATTAAAGGACTATTTAGCGATGAACGATTATGAAGTCGTACATGCAAAGAATGGTATGGAGGGTTTTGAAAAATTTAAAAAGGACGATTATGACCTATGTATTTTAGATGTCATGATGCCATATAAAGATGGATTCACGCTGGCTAAAGAAATTAGAGAAAAAAATGCTGACGTGCCGATTATATTTTTGACCGCCAAAGCAATGAAGGAAGATGTACTGAAAGGCTACAAAGTAGGTGCTGACGATTATCTAAATAAACCTTTCGATAGCGAAGTGCTATTAATGAAAATTAAAGCGATTATGCAGCGCAAAGCGACTGACGCCGTTGCTGACAGCAAACAGTTCGAATTCAAAATTGGTGGTTTTGAACTGAATTCAAAATTGCGATTCTTGAAATATAAGGATACAGATCCTGTAAAGTTATCTCCAAAAGAAAACGAATTATTACGTTTACTGGCCTTACATGAAAATGATTTAATGCCACGAGAATTGGCATTGACAAAAATATGGAGAGATGACAATTATTTTACCTCTCGAAGTATGGATGTTTATATAGCCAAGCTACGCAAATATCTAAAACTAGATCCGAATGTAGAAATTTTGAACATTCATGGAGAAGGTTTTAGATTGGTTGTCAATCAAAATGCTTAAGAAGTAAATTTTCAAGGTATCGAACAAAAAAAGCCTATCGCAATGATAGGCTTTTGTGTTTTTAAAAAGTTCAAGCGAAAGTATTAGATAACTTTTACGTTTACTGCGTTCAATCCTTTTTTTCCTTCTGTCAATTCGAATTCTACTTCATCACCTTCACGAACCTCATCGATTAAACCAGAAATGTGTACGAAATGTTCTTTGTTGTTTCCTTCTTCAGTGATAAAACCAAATCCTTTGGCATCATTGAAAAATTTTACTGTTCCTTTACTCATTGTAATAAATATTAAAAAATTAATTAGATGCAAATGTAGTGTTATTTAAATGGATTTGAGGTTTTTTTTGAAAATAATTTTACAAATGGACTTGTTAATCATTCCTGAAATCACTTTTTTTCAATTAGATTTTCAACTTGTTTTATAACTTCTTGAAGATTGCTTTCAAAATCAAACCAAAGAATATCCTCTTTTTTTTTGAACCAAGTAAGCTGACGTTTTGCAAAGCGACGTGAGTTTTTCTTAATTTCAGAAACAGCAAAATCAAGAGTCCATTCTCCTTTAAAATAGTTAAACAATTCTTTGTAGCCTACCGTATTTAATGCGTTTAAGTGCTCTTTTGGCAACAATTCTTTCACTTCATCCAAAAGTCCTTCTGTCATCATCAAGTCCACACGATGATTGATTCGGTCATAGATGATGTTCCTTTCAGCTGTTAAGCCAATGGTGATGGTATTAAAACAGCGAGTGTCCTTTTTCCTATTCAAAAAGGAGGAATAAGGTTGACCAGAACCTATACAAACTTCCAATGCCCTTATGACACGATGCGGATTATCAACCGCAATTGTGCGATAAGAATCCATATCTAATAGTTTCAACTGATCTTGTAAATATGTTAGGCCTTTGGTCTCAAGTTCTAGGTTTAATACTTCCCTTACACTAGAATCAATTTCGGGGAAATCATCTAAACCTTTAGTCACTGCGTCGATATACAGACCAGAACCTCCCACCATAACGACGACATCTTTGGTTAGAAATAAGCTGTCCAACACTTCAATGGCGTCTTTTTCAAATGCTCCTACGTTATAATCCTCTTCAATTGAATTGTGATGAATAAAATGGTGCTTGGTAGAAACTAAGTCAGATGGAGAAGGAGCAGCAGTACCGATAGACATTTCTCTATAAAACTGTCGAGAGT
>JBBSLN010000279.1:0-3947 GCA_038255205.1 Flavobacteriales bacterium | reverse complement strand
GCGCCATTGTCCTCTGATTCAATTTTAATTTCAATATCGCTCAATTCTTCAAATTGAGAATTTTGTACCGGAGAAACTATTCGAATGGTGGATGATTTCAGTGCACCGTCAAAATCGGGATAAGTGATTTTTGTTGTTATTAACCTTGCAATCTCATCCTTTGAAAGTTGCCTGTTCCAGATTCCAACATTGTCCAAAATACCTTCAAACCTTCTGAGGTTTGTTGCATCGTTTTTAAGTGTAGCTGAACCGATCGTTAATTCCAAGTCTGATTTAGCTATGGTTCCTGAAAACTGTGGGGAATTTTCAGGCTCGATCGTATCCATATACAAGCTATACCCTTCACCAGATTTGTAAGTTGCAATTACCCTTACCCATTTTCCCAAGGGAACAGTCTGTCCAGATACCCAATCCTTCAGATCAGGAATATTTGTCCGGATTCTTATTTTATTGTCCTTTGTAATCGCCATTGAATAATCCTGGTTAGTATACCATTGTGATGAAAATGTTTTACCAATAATAATACTGCTACTCGCCTGACCAATTCCCTCTCGGAAAATATCGGCCATCAAGGTGAATTCAGTTGATAGGTTCAAACTATTACTATGTGGAACACTTGAAATCGAGGACTTTCCGTCATACTTGTTTCCTTTTTCCTTAAAACCATCTACATGGCTGATTTGCGTGCTTACCCCATGGTTTTGGCCGTGAGAGTCCTTGAGAACGGCCGACAAATTGGTATTCATCTCGTAAAATGCAACTAATCCTTCCAGTAATGATGTCCCTGAATTCACATTTGCTTTTGCAACAACATTAAGCGCGACAGGAGCCGACTCGGTGAATGACCCATCGCCATTGAAAGCTTTTGCCTTAATGCCGTATTGGCCAACTGGAACACCCTTCCAAGTGTAATTGAGAGTATTGGAATCCAGCGTGGTTATCAGTGTTGTGCCATTGAAAAGCTCAACTTTTTGGATTTTGGCGCCATTGTCCTCTGATTCAATTTTAATTTCAATATCGCTCAATTCTTCAAATTGAGAATTTTGTACCGGAGAAACGATTCGAATGGCAGCTGTTTTCTGTGCTCCACCAAAATCGGGATAGGTGATTTTAGTTGTTATCAGCTTTGCAATTTCATCCTTCGAAAGTTGTCTGCTCCACATTCCTAAGTTATCCAAGATTCCTTCAAATCTTCTATTATTTGCTGCATTGTTAATAAGTGAAGCTGAACCAATTGTCAATTCCAGCTCAGATTTTGCTATGGTGCCGGAAAACTGAGGAGATTTTTCAGGCTCAATCATATCCATATACAAACTATACCCTTCACCTGATTTGTAGGTTGCAATTACCCTTACCCATTTTCCCAAGGGAACTGTCTGTGAAGATATCCAGTCTTGTAAAACAGGAATGTTCGTCCGGATTCTTATTCTATTATCCTTTGTAATCGCCATGGAATAAGATTGGTTTTCAGGCCAAGTGGTTGAAAATGTTTTACCTATTATAATGCTACTATTCGCCTGACCATTTCCCTCTCGGAAAATATCGGCCATCAAGGTGAATTCAGTTGATAGGTTCAGGCTGTTGCTATGAGGCACACTTGAAATCGAGGATATTCCTCCATACTTTTTACCCTTTTCATTGAAACCATCTACATGGCTGATTTGGGTGCTTACACCGTGGTTTTGGCCATGAGAGTCTTTGAGTACACCAGACAAATTGGTGTTCATCTCGTAAAACGCTACCAAACCTTCCAGTAAGGATGTTCCCGAAGCTGTACCGGGTGGCACTTCAAACTCTTTCTCAAAGTTTGCCTTAATACTTATATTTTTTGAGGGCACTATCAATTGATAAGTAAGATCTTTGCTTACTTCTTGGCCATCAACTGTCCAATTTAAAAATTTGAATCCTGGATTGGGTTCGGCTGTTAATGTTAGTTTTTCTCCCGGAACATAACCCAATTCATTACTTTCATATTCTACGTTACTTATTTTGGAACGATTTTTACTCTTGGCTATCAACTGAGGCTTATCTAGGTCATTAGACACATTTAAAAATTCCATCGGGTTTGACGAATGACCTACGTCCAATAATTCTTTGTGAGAGAAAGGTGTCACATGGAAAATATAATTTGTAGCTTCTTTAAACCTTTCTTTGACATTAAATCCAATAGGAAGTTTTAGAGAAGAATTTTTATCATCCTTGGGATAATAATCAGAGTTCAAAAATGGATGGCTAAAACAATAATTTTGGGTGATTACCGATAAAAAAAGATTTAGCGTTAATCCGAAAATAAATATTTTTTTCATGAATAAACTTGTTTTAGGTCTAACATTTTAGACCTATTGGGTGGCAAGAAAAGGGTTTTAAATCAAAAAGATAAGAAGGGAAACTAGGGTGCAAAGCGGATTTTAATAAAATAAATCAGCGCTATTTAAATTTCAGTTCCTGTGCCAAAAGAAAATTGGCTCTTTTTTTTAAAAAATTTTTTCAATCACCATGCCATGCAATGATTCATCTCAAAAGATTGAAAGAAGAATAACACGCTCTCTGTTAAAGTTTATTTTTCTGAATTTCTTCAGTATATGAATTCTAAATTTAAACTAAAATACATATAGCTCCGTTCTTAAATCCTCGCAATCGATTGCGACACTCTAATTATTGGTTTCTTCGTGAATTTCGTTTTTAATTAATCCGATCAAGGATTTTAGATTAATCTTGGACCAAATTCCCAATATTGATTTTCAAAAAAATATATAGGAAATCAAAAGTTTGATTAGGTCCAATTTCATAATTCTATGACTTATCCCTTATGTCAACAATTTAGCTACCCACTTTGTGTACTTTGGCCACAATTGCATTTCTAGCAAATATTATTCTCAATGAATCAGCTTTAAGCACTTTGACTTTATCCCAAACCGGGCGTTATTCTTTGTTAGTCCGTAAGGCACTGATTATTTAAACTCAATATGTGTATCCTCATAAGTGCACGTATAGATTTAAAACAAGATCATGGTTGGAATCGGATCAAATTCCCCTCCCGATGGGCATCGGGATCAAAGGGGGTAAGAGCCTGTCCCGAATATCGGGAGGGATTTTTCTAATCAATTTAGCAATAAATTTGGCTACGTGCAGCCTTGCGGATACACATAAAACTCAAATTATATTTTTGTTCAAAAAATAAAACCTATCCTATTTAATTTAAAAATTTTTGCTCTTGAATTCCATTAAAATCAAAAATTACTCTTGTTTTTTATTAACTTAACACTTTATTATTTTCTAAGCAGGCACTAACTAATCCCCTTATGTATGCTGTACAATACAACTGATACCAATTATCTAAAATAACATGATGTTAAAATATTTAAATTATTATTAACCTTAACCACAATAGATATTAATATAATTTATTTCAATAGTAGTGGTCTTGAACTGGTAATAACATTACCTAGCGAATCTATAGCATATACATAAACCCTATAACTTGAATTCTTGCTGGGGGCTTCTATTTCTACAATTTGGAAATCATTGATGTTATTTGTGATCTTTGTGGGCATGTTCCATTTTTTGTCGTCAATGACTTCCCATTCATAGGAAAGTTTTCCATTATAGTTATTGGTAGTTGCTGCAGTCAACCAGATCTTATCCCCTGTTGCAATTGGATACCAATGCCCCACAATACTCAATTCAGGAAATTCCTCCAGTTTCTGCCCTACCCAAGCAGTTTGCAAGTAATGGTAAGCCGGTTTCAATCGACCTTTGTAATCGGTTAAGCCAAACCATGTCGCGGTGCCTTCATACCTGTCCCGCCAGCTGAATGCAAATCCGCCTATATTAAAGCCTTTGTTGGGTTCTATGTAATCTGTCCATTGCTTTTTGATCCACAAAGCTTTGCTTACATCCGATAATTCAATAAGTAAGGTATCATTCCAATAATCTCCAAATTCCGG
>JBBSLN010000278.1:0-3956 GCA_038255205.1 Flavobacteriales bacterium | reverse complement strand
TATTTTGAGTGCCAATAAATTTTCAGAAATCTTTAATGGGATACGACTTTCAAATACCACAAGTGTTTCAATCTTGATGTTCGCCGTGATGTTGTTGGTACAAATTCCATTGCTGAAATATTACTTTAGCAAACGTCTTTTGGGTTAGGTTGCAGTCACAGTCGCAGTTTTCAGTCGCAGTTTAAGCTGAAGACCAAATTTTCTTCTGAAGTTTGGTCATCCGTCACCGGTCATCGGTCATCTGTCTAACTTTTTTTACTTCCAGCTTCGAGCTTCGAGCTCCCAGCTCCCAACTTCTCAATACCAACGCTTTTTATTCTTTTTTGAACCTTCGCCTTTACGACCTTTTTTATATTTACTCCCTTGCTTTTTATGAACAATCGGTTTTGCTTTTGGGTCTAAAGGATAGGGATGCTCTTCCTCAACAGGAATCTGCACATTAATCAATTGTTGGATGGTTTTAACATAGTCTTTTTCATCGGCAGAACATAAAGAATACGACTTGCCCATATGCCCAGCGCGACCTGTTCTTCCGATGCGATGTACGTAAGTTTCTGGTATGTTTGGAATATCAAAATTAACAACGGCGTCCAGTTCATCGATGTCAATTCCACGAGCGGCAACATCGGTAGCGATGAGAATATTGACTTCGCCATGTTTAAATTTATTTAACGCGGTCTGTCGATCGTTTTGTGTTTTGTCGCCATGAATGGTTTGAACCGTGTAGCCATTTTTTAATAGGGACTGTTCCAGTTTATCAACTCCGAATTTGGTCCGCCTAAAAATGAGAATGCTTCCTTTGATAGTATTTCTTAATAAATGAAGGCACAATTCAATTTTATTTTTCTTTGGAACGTAATACAGCACTTGACTGACATTTTTTGCAGCGGAAGAGGTAGGAGTGACCTCAATGCGTTCGGGTGTTTTTAATAGTGTGCTGGCCAAATGCTCAACTTTAAAAGGCATCGTAGCTGAAAACAGTAAAATCTGTTTGCCTTCAGGACATAGGCGTTCGATTTTTTTAACGTCATCGATAAATCCCATATCAAGCATCAAATCTGCTTCATCGAGAACGAAAATTTCAACGTAATCAAGGTTGAGATAATCTTGTTTGTGCAAGTCGAGAAGTCTTCCTGGTGTAGCCACAACGATATCCACGCCTTTTTTAAGAATATCAATTTGAGGTTCAATCCCTGCGCCACCAAAGATGACAGCTGAACGCAAGTTCGTGTGTTTTGCGTAGGTTTTAAAATTGACATTGATTTGTATTGCCAACTCACGCGTAGGACTCACAATCAAAGCTCTTATTTTTTTTCCTTTTTTTGGAGCGTCTTGCTTGTCAAACAATAATTGTAAAATGGGTAAAGCAAAAGCCGCAGTTTTCCCAGTTCCGGTTTGGGCAGAAGCAATCACATCTTTTTTCTCCAATACCAGAGGAATGGTCTTTTCCTGAATTAAGGTAGGTACAAGATATCCAGCTTCTTCTATTGCTTTAAGAATGGGTTTGTTGAGGTTTAAATCTTTGAATGACATTGCTATGATTTGATGCAAAGATAGTAGGAATTTTTGAAGGTACTTTATTTAAATTGAACCTTGGATGATCTGCATTTTTTAGGTTGCAGTTTCGTATTTCAAGATAAAGCCTAAATACTCTTGGTTTGTTCCAAACTGCGTTAAGGATTACAGCGGCATCCTTTTTTGTCCTTTCAAAAAAGATATAGCGGAAAGCCTGACTCTACGAAGCTTTTCGCGTAGCAGAGTAACGCCCAAATAGTAAAAAACTTAAGTCATAAAAAAAAGCACCAATCTAAATTGATGCTTTTGAAATTATTAAACTGTTTCCTATTTATGGAGCCGCAACAACAACACCTAATGTGTACAGTTGTTCCATTGTAGGTGATTCGCTTCCACCTGCTGGCTCTAGGGTTATACCAAATGCTTCGCTTTCGTTCGCATTGGTTATCTCAAAAATTTTATTCTCGTCCTGCATAAACGTATCTATGGTTCCTAAACTAGTCGGTGTTAAAGGACTCAACTTCAACGACCATACTTGATATACTTTTCCTGGTGGAGGTGCGGGAAGTCCTTGTGCATCTAGGTAAATCTCATTATTAGCTTTATTCCAGTAAACTTTAGCATAGGTATTGGCAAAATCTCCTTGTCCGCCAAGTGGCACCGCAATTATGTCTTTATCACGTAACGCAGTTAATAGCTTTTTGTTGGCTTCCAGATTTGTTTTGGCATCCGCTATTCGAGTTTCTAAATAAGTTTGTTCTATTTCTGCAGTCTGCAAATCAGATTGCAATTCGTTGTTTTGATTCAAAGTCCAAAATAGTCCAACTCCCAAGATAATGGCAGCGGCCCATCCGGTATAGGTCAACCAATTGTATTTCGGTTTTGCCAATGTCACGACTTTCGTCTCTTTAGTTCTCTTGTTAAAAAGAAGTTTTTCTTTAATGAGCGATAATATATGGGTAGTGGTGCCACGTGATGTGGCAGCTGTCAACTTAATGATGGCGGCTTCAATTTCTAAAACTTCCTGAAGTATTTCTGGATGTTTCAACATCATTTCATACACTTCATTGTTTTCTGTTTCAGAGAGCGTTCCAGCCACGTAAAGCTCTAATATTCCAGATTCTATATAGGCATTTATATCCATTTCATTATTCTAATACAATCATTCTTAATTCCTTGATGCAATTTCTGTTCCGAGTTTTTATTGTACCTATCGGCATGTCAAGTGCTTCTGAAGCTTCTTGCTGCGTATATCCCTTAAAGTACAATAGCTCAATGACCTCAATACATTTTTTGGCTAGTTTTTCGACGAATTTCTTTATACCTATTGAATTCGTTTGGTCATCTAAACTCTCACTGGTTTGCAAGATATCTACGAAATATTCGGCATTTAGGTTTTTTTTGGAGTTTTTAAATGATTTTGAACGTGTCTTATCGATGGCTGCGTTGCGGGCAATATTTAATATCCAAGTAAAAAAGCGACCCTTTGCTTGTGAGTAGCTCGCTGAATTGTTCCATGCTTTGATAAATACATCTTGCATAATCTCTTCAGCGATGTCATTATCTCTAACAATATTATAAATAACGCCATGCATGCTATCACCATACATATTATAAAGCTCTTCAAATGCTTTTTGATCTTTTTGCTGAAATTTTGTGACTAATAATTCTAATTGCATATGATTTTTTTGAATGCAATAAAAGTAGTAAATATTTTAATATGAAAAAAGCCACTCTGTAGAGTAGCTTTTTTGATTTAAAATACTTTTAATTTATTGAATTATACCACCACAACTTACACGTCCTCCAGCATCACCAGTTGGTTGTGTCTTGAAATCGTCGGTACCTTCGTGAATAATAATGGCTTTGCCTAGAACGTCTTTGTTGGTATCACCACAACCGATACACCATTCGTCCGTTGTCATGCTAATAGTTGCGTTGCCATTTGCATTTGCCTCTAGATTTCCTATATCACCTTTATGATAACCATCTGAACTTCCCCATTTTCCGTGCGGTTTGTTGGTAGGATTCCAATGGCCACCAGTTGATTTACCATCTGGGGAAGAACAATCTGCTTTCTCGTGGATATGTATGGCGTGCGTACCCTCCGATAATCCACCAACAACCACGGTCATCGTCACTTTGTCATTTTCTTGGGTGAATACAGCGTTACCTTTTACTTGACTATTGCTTTTTGGTTCTAAAGAAACTTGGATCTTTTTTACGTCGTTGTCATAAGTTTTAGATGTTTCCATTTCTGTTGAATCATCCATCTTATTTTCTTTTTTATCGCTTTTACAGGATGTGCTAATGGCAACTGTTAAGATTGCCAGAATTAAAAGTATTTTTTTCATTTGTATTGGTTTTAACTAATTATTTAATAAAGTTACTGCTAATTTGCTTCATTGCAAATTCCTGAATGAATATAGTGAGATTAAAAG
>JBBSLN010000277.1:0-3965 GCA_038255205.1 Flavobacteriales bacterium | reverse complement strand
GAAATCATAAGTGCCTCGAATGTCGATTTTACCCATATCTTCGATGCTGTTTTTAGTGCCCTGAACCCAGTTTTCGAAAAGAACAGTTTTTTCATCAAAAATATCTCCAGAGGTAATCAGGAAATTGGCTTGAGTACCATTTTTAAGCGACCCTATTTGATCTGATTTTCCAAGAATTTGAGCAGGTATGTTGGTCAATGCAGCCAGGGCTTTGTCCTTTGACAATCCGTATTTGATGGCTTTCATCAAATTATCTTTGAATTCTTTGGGAGATTTCAAATCATGTGTTGTAATTGCAAATACAATATTATTGTCAGCCAATACTTTAGGATTCGTTGGTTTTTGATTCCAACCTCTCATATCATTTAAGGAAAGGCTTTCTGCCAAATAGGCATTCTCAACATCATAGGCATCGGGAAAATTGATAGGAATTATCATGGAAGCGTTCATTGCTTTGATATCATCGATACGTTCAAATTCGTCTCCACCACCTAAAATGACGTATTGAATGTTGAATAAATCACCTACTTTATCTGCTCTCAAGTCATTCAATCTACTTCCGGCTTCAAATATTTGAACCAATCCCTTGTTGGCATTTAATGCTTCAAGCGATAAATCTTTCGTTTTGATGTTTCCTTTGAGATACCAATCGGCATCATAGTACATTTGGCGTAATAAGGCCATACTTCCCATAATGGAACTCGGATAAGATTGATTCGATGTATTGCTTCGGCTGAATGAGAAATACTGTCCTGATTTAGCTTCAAGGACGCGTTTGTCATTTCCGCCTTCATTGTTAAGGGCAATTAGCGAACCAGTTCCTCTAACAATTCCGTCTTGGATATGTGTGTTCACCACACCAAAACCAGCTTTAATATATTCATCAGCTGATTTAGAATCATACTTGAATTTTTCAATGGCATTATTTTCTGGCATCACGTGGTCGTTCCAATAGTAACCAGTTCTGCTAGGTTCGTATTGAGCACTTCTGCCACCACTTGGCCGTTTTGGTTTTTCTACCCCAAAATCGGAATAGATATCAATGAATGATGGATAGACACTTTTTCCAGCGAGGTCAACGACCGTTGCATTTTTTGGAATTGTTACTGATGTTCCAGTCGCTACAACCTTTCCATCATATATCAGCAAGGTTCCTTTCTCAATAATTTGAGTTGGAGATATATAGATTTTTGCATTGGTAAAGGCAGTATAATTGGTGTTTTTTGCGATGACACCGTCATTTTTTGGGAAATAGTCTTGTGCAAATAGCATTAGGCCACACAGACAAGTGAGGATAGTTAAATATGTTTTGTTCATTGTAAAAAGTTAGATGAAAATTAGAAATCTAAAGATAAAAATTAACTTTAAAGCGTAAGCACTATAACAAATTTTTAACTTTATAATGGGTTTTTTTCATAATAATTAACCAATAACGCCACAACGTAACTATAACTATCAATTCCGCCAATTTGATTATTGGCTTTTAAAAATCCGCTGTAAGTGTTTTTAAAGAAGACTTCAGATGGATTTTGATAAGTACCCCAGAAATCACGTACCTCTTGGTAATTCTTTAATATGCCAATATTGATTTCTTTAAATAATTCTTCATGCTTAAAAGGGTCACGAAGGAATAAATCATTTAGGCAGTGTGCCAAAGCAAACGTATATCCAGAATATTGAAAATAAACATCATCATGGTGCATTGCTGCCATGGAGCCGATGAAATTCGCTTCATTTTCAGCCGCATAACCCAATTGATGGGCAATTTCGTGACTGCACGTTGTTGGATATTTGTACTCGGGAATCAAGCCATCTATTTGCGCCTCGTTGGTAAACGGATTCAAATACCCGCTAAAACCCATGTAGGTAAGCGGTAAACTGTAAATGGAACGTTTTAAACTCGTCGGATGATACGCCAGATGAGGAAATTCTTTCTCAAGTATATCATAACCTCTTGGAGTCATGGCAATCAATTCCCTCTTGGAATAAGGCATCACAACTTTCGCTGAATCGTCACTTGTAATTTGATGATGTAATGCGTTCGATTTATGTATTAATTCCTTCGTTATGGTTACCAATTGCTCCGTCGTATAGTCGTTTTCAATATTTAAAGAGCGATGTAATGGCAAGCGATAGTAATTGAAAGCCCACAAAATATGAAAGGCAAAATAACCGATTGAAACGGCAGACAAAACATCTAATATCCAGTTTTTTGTATCCTTGATAATTCGCTTTCGATTTACAATGAACCATCTGATGATGTAAATACCTGCAAGTGTGTAAAGCAAATCACCAATCGAAAATGGTATCCAGCCGAACGTGTATCGCATCATTTTCGAAATAAATTGGTACAAACCATAGGTGTAAAACCGCTCTACAAACTCCGGGAATCTGGATAGAATTTTAATAAGTACAATTTGGAGAATCAAAGAAAGTGCAATGTATAGCTTGAGATGTTTTCGCATATACCAAATGTAATTAATTTTTTGAACCCAAGCTCTTTGCTTATCTATTAAGGTTTCTACCTGCTTTCCGTTCTATCTTTTTTTTATGTAGGTTTCGACAAGCTCAACCTCCATCAAAAAAAAGATGCCACTGCAATCAGGAGTAACGACTGGCTTCATTGCATTTTTGTATAGTTTCACGACCTGCAAGGTTTCAAAAAAACCTTGTAGGTCTAATTTTGCCACGGAATAATAATAAAAAAAAGCGGACACACCTTTCAGGTTTTCAAATCCTGAAAGGTCTATTCAGAATTCAAGTTGTACCTTTGAATTTAGTTATGAATATAATCGTAAGTCGTAATCTAAAATCGTAAATCAACCTATATGAATACAGAAATAAGAAACCTAGAGCCCAAAGCCCTTTGGAATAAATTTGCAGATTTGAATGCGGTTCCAAGACCATCCAAAAAGGAAGAACGCGTCATCGCATTTATGAAAGATTTTGGGAAGCAATTAGGTTTGGAAACCATGGAAGATAAGGTGGGCAACGTTATCATAAAAAAGCCAGCCACTAAAGGCATGGAAGATAGAAAGCCGATTGTTATGCAATCACATCTCGATATGGTACATCAAAAAAATAATGATACCAATTTCGATTTTGAAAAGCAAGGCATCGAAATGTATGTTAATGGCGATTGGGTACGAGCAAAAGGAACAACCCTAGGGGCGGACAATGGATTAGGTGTCGCAACTATCATGGCTATTTTGGAGAGTGATGATGTCGAACATCCAGCAATCGAGGCGCTATTTACTATTGATGAAGAAACCGGAATGACAGGCGCCAAAGGCTTGGAAGAGGGCATATTAAATGGTGAAATTCTCCTCAATCTTGATACTGAAGAAGATGACGAAATAGGTGTTGGTTGTGCAGGCGGAATAGACGTCACTGCCACAAGAAGTTATAAAGAAGAAGAGACGCCAGAATTCAAGATCGGTTATAAAATCACTGTCAAAGGATTGAATGGAGGGCATTCGGGAATGGATATCCACAAAGGTTTGGGCAATGCCAATAAACTGATGAATCGATTGTTGTTTGATGGTTTCGAAAACTTCGGCCTGCGAATTTCAGAAATCGACGGAGGAAGTTTACGCAACGCCATTCCACGGGAAAGCAATGCTGTCGTTGCCATCGATACAATACACAATGAAGCTTTTGAGTTGGAAATGAAAGAGCTCGCTGATAACATCAAAACTGAATTGAAAACGATGGAACCCAATTTGACCATTGAAGTTTCTAAAGTTGAGACTCCAAAGCAGATTATGGATTTAGGTGTGCAAGAAGGATTGACACGAGCTATATATGCAGCATCCAATGGTGTTTACAGAATGAGTGCTGAAATTATAAACTTGGTAGAAACTTCGAATAATATAGCAAGGGTAATCGTTAAAGATGGAAACATCAAAATAGGATGTTTGACAAGATCATCAGTAGAGAGCTCGAAAATCGATTTAGCCAATATG
>JBBSLN010000276.1:0-3966 GCA_038255205.1 Flavobacteriales bacterium | reverse complement strand
GCATTGATGGCTTTGATGGCTGCTTTGATGGCGACAGGAGAATTGCGCATGATTTTGCTTGCTATTTTCTCGCATAATGGCATTAAGTCTTCCAAGGTTGTAACGTGATTAACCAAACCATAAGATTTTGCGGTCTCCGCATCAATCATTCCTGCAGTCAAGACCATTTCCATCGCTCTACCTTTTCCAACCAATTGTGGCAAACGTTGCGTGCCTCCATATCCTGGAATGACACCAAGCGAAACTTCTGGTAAGCCCATTTTTGCATTATCACTCGCGATTCTGAAGTGACAAGCCATCGCCAATTCCAGTCCGCCTCCAAGCGCAAATCCGTTGACGGCAGCAATAACTGGAGTGGATAGTTTTTCGACATAATCGAACAATAATTCTTGCCCTTTTGCTGCTAATTTTCCACCATTTTCGACATCGAAATCGGCAAATTCGCTAATATCTGCTCCTGCCACGAATGCCTTTTCACCACTTCCTGTGATGATGATGACTTGGGTTTGTTTATCCTTATTGGCTGACTTAAAAGCATCGTGCAATTCTTGGATGGTGTCCTTGTTTAAGGCGTTGAGTTTGTTTGGACGATTGATGGTTATGTAAGTGATGCCATCGTTGGTTTTGGATAGAATATTTTGATAAGACATATGTAAATTATGAGATTCCTGCCTTCACAGGAATGCGGTTATTCTTTAGGAAAAGAAACCTTAAACGTAGTCCCTTCTCCCAGTTGTGATGTAAAGGTAATACTTCCATTATAAGTTTCCACGATATTTTTTACCATAGCGAGACCCAACCCCATACCACTACTTTTGGTAGTGAATTTTGGCTCAAATACCTTTGTAGTGTTCTCTTCGGAAATACCAATACCATTATCAGACACCAGAATCGTGACATTTTCATCTTCTGACAAGACGCTGACATCGATTTTTGGGTCTCGGTCTTCAGGAATTGCTTGAATCGCATTTTTAACAAGATTGGTCACCACTCGAATTAATTGTGTTCGGTCAAATTGAGCAATGATTTCTTCTTCTTCCGCATTGAAAAATATATAATCTTCACTAAAAATATCGAGTGCCAATTTCACAATATTTACAACATTTAATGTCTCATTTTGCTGTGCTGGCATTTTTGCGAAATTTGAAAACGCCGAAGCTATGGAACTCATGGTATCAATTTGCTGAATCAAAGTCTTACTGTATTCATCGACCTTTTGATGTATTGCCGGGTCTTCAGGGTCAAACTTTCTTTGAAAACTTTGCACGCTCAAACGCATCGGTGTCAACGGGTTTTTGATTTCGTGGGCAACCTGTTTGGCCATTTCTCGCCAAGCCTGCTCACGTTCTGAAGTCGCCAATTTTACAGCACTTTCTTCCAACTCATCAATCATACTATTATACGAATTTACCAAGGTAGCAATCTCCTCACTCGACGAATCGATATCTATTTTTTTGTTGTGCTTTTCGAGACGGGTTTCATTGATTTTATCACTCACCATTTTAAGTGTCTTCGTGATATATTTTGACAATAAAAATGCCAAAACCACAGCAATTATTAGCATTGCAATATATGCGTAGCTCAATCTCACTAAAAACTCTTTCAATTCCATGTTCAAAAAATCGTCGTTTTCTAAATATGGCAGATTTAATATTGCGAGCGGCTTAAATTTTTTATCAGTGATATAAGTATAAGACGACTGATAGGTTTTGCCGTCTTTTATTGTTTTGTCCACATACCGTTGGCTAGCCGTATTGGACATTTCGTTTAAAATATAAGGATTTAAACATTTTGGAAGAGAATCGCCTTCAATACTCGCTTTAGAAGATTTCAGCAAACCACCTTCTAGGTCATAGAGATTAAGCTCTAATCGATGTATGTCGGCAATTTTATAAATTTCCTCCCTAAAAATAAGTGGAATTTTTTCAGTGGTTACAGGATAAGTCGTTTCCCGAATAACAAAATCAATATTGCGGCGGATATTTTCTTCCTTGCGTTCTAAACGCTCTTTGTGATAGTCATGGGCTTGCTCATTATACTGATAGATGGTTACGCCTGCTATCAAAATGGAAGCGATGAGCACCAACAGTATCATGGCAATGAATATGCGAACGCGTAAGGATAGTTTTCTTGATTTCATTCAGAAGTACGATTGGCTAAATATAACAATAATCGAACCAAAAACGACCATGTCGAAAATTCCAAAAAGGAAAAAGCAAACTCCAATTAAAAAAAGGGAAAATCAAAACAATCACTGCACGAGCCAACAATAACAATTGGAATTTGGAATTTGGAATTTGGAATTTTAGGAACTGGAATTTCTTTCTCTGATGTTTTTATAAATTTTAAATCCCAACATCAGAAGAATTCCTAAAACCACAATTCCAACAACACCAAAAATCCAGTTGAGAGAATTTTTCAGAATTGCCAAAAAAACGACTGAAAACAGAATAAATGTAGCGCCTTCATTCCATAATCGCATGAAATTCGACGTTTTTTTGACCTCATCACGTTGTAACTGTTTGTAATAGTGATGTGTCTTCAAATGATAGATAATTAGAAGAACTACAAAAGTTAATTTGACATGCATCCAGCCTTGTTGAAGCCAAAATGGTTGCAGTATGATTAACCAAGCTGCGAAAACAGTCGCCAAAATTGCCGATGGCCATGTGATGATATTCCACAAACGTTTCGCCATCAATTTTAATTGCTTACCCAATATTTCCTTTTCTGGTGAAGATTTGTGAAAGGCTTCAATTTGGTACACAAATAATCGAGGAATATAGAAAAGTCCAGCAAACCATGTGATGACGAAGATGAGGTGAAGAGATTTTATATAGTTGTAGTATTCCATTAATCCTCAACAAACAGATAATTCAAACTTTTGGAATTAAAAGCTGTATTAAAGGCTGAAATCTCATCACTCATAAGTTTGTTGAAAGCATCCAATTGCAATTTAATTTTTGCTGTCAACTCATCTTTTACCGCTATATCTTGGTCGGTTGGCGCAAAATCTCCCATACCAACCAAGGCATTTAAATGACCTAATTTGTTGGTCAACTTTATCGGGAAATTCAATGGGTCTTGTCCGCTTCGGTTTTGTGTTTGATATAGGGCTTCTTCTATTTTAGTGAATTCTTCTTTGAGTGTTTTTGATTTTTCAAGAAGGTCTTTCAACGTTTCGTTGTCCTTATATTGCGTTTCAAAAGCTGTTAGCTGCTCTCTAATATTTCTAATTTTCTTAATGGATTTGTGCGCATCGTCCATCGTTTTATTGACATCAGTAATGAACTGGAATTGCTTTTCCATATCAGCTTGTGTGCTTTCGGCTCTTGGGTCGGCAATAACAGTAAACGATTGTGTTTTGATGTCGTTATTAACTTTTAGATTCACTTTATAGTTTCCAGGAATCGCTTGTGGCCCATTTAAACTGGCCCACCATAGAATCATTCCATCCAGTTTTTCTGCACCTTTATAGGTCATGTCCCAAACAAATTGGTTCATGCCTTTTTTGACTTCCAGTTTGTCCTCTTTTTTGTTTGCCGTAGAAAAGGTTTTAATTGTATCGCCTTTCAGATTAAAATACGTCAATGAAATAGTGTCTTTCTTCTCGTCGTAATCCTTCAGATTAAAATAGGTTATCACACCACTTGGATGATTTGTTCCCGAAGATTTACTGTCTTTTTGGCTTCCTCCATCCATTCTGTAAGTATCTTTTGGTTTGAAAAGCCTTGAAATTGAATTTGAAGTTGAACTTGAATTTGAACTTGAACTTGAATTTGAATTTGAATCATAAAGCTGATGAAGAAGCGTCAAATCATCAATAATCCAAAGGCTTCGTCCTTGCGTCGCAACAATCAAATTATTGTCTTTTATAGCCAAATCGGTTATTGGAACGATTGGTAAATTCAACTGAAACGGTTTCCAGTTTTTCCCGTCATCAAACGAAATGTACATGCCTGTTTC
>JBBSLN010000275.1:0-3987 GCA_038255205.1 Flavobacteriales bacterium | reverse complement strand
CCTTAATGTGATTGATGACAAAGTTTTCTTGTAGCATTTCTCGGGTTTCCTTTGAGATATTTGTCATATCTTCAAAAGAGTGTGCGCCTTTGCTCCACAACCATTCGTAGACTTGGTTTCCTCGGAATGCTTTGTCGCCTTCCTTGACGAAGAAATCACGTAATTCATCTTTAGTCAGTGCTCGTATGTCTTTTTTTAATGTTTTCATCGATAGTGCAAAAATAGGGAAAGGATTTACGAATTACGATTTTTGAATTACGATTTTGACTCCTGCCGCCATATGCATTAGCGATTGAGCTTTTGTTTGAGCTCTTTTTTGTGGTGTTTACTACAAAAAAAGCGAGTAGCGAAAGCGCGACCCTTCCGATGGCTATCGAAAGGGTAATGCCATAAAAAAAGCCCTGTAAAAACAAGGCTTCTTTATATAACATATTGATTTATATAATCAACATTGCGTCGCCATAGGTATAGAATCTATATTTTTCCTTAACGGCTTCTTCGTAAGCCTTCTTTGTGAAATCATGCCCAGCAAATGCCGATACCATCATTAAAAGGGTGGATTTAGGGGTATGAAAATTGGTCACCATACAATTTGCAATACTGAACTCATAAGGAGGAAAAATAAATTTGTTCGTCCAGCCTGAAAACTCGTTGAGCATGCCATTTGAAGACACCGAACTTTCGATAGCTCTCATGGACGTTGTTCCTACTGCGCATATACGCTTTTTCTTGTTTTTGGCATTATTGACGATATCAGCTGCGTGTTGCTCCACAAAGGCTTCTTCGCTGTCCATTTTATGCTTTGATAGATCTTCAACCTCTACCGGGTTGAAAGTTCCCAATCCGACGTGCAAAGTCACTTCGGCAAAGTTTATACCCTTGATTTCCAAACGTTTCAACAGATGTTTAGAAAAGTGTAGTCCAGCGGTCGGAGCTGCTACTGCACCTTCTTTTTTTGCATATATGGTTTGATAGCGCTCTTCGTCTTCTGGTTCGACGTCTCTTTTAATATATTTAGGAAGTGGCGTTTCTCCAAGTTCGGTAAGCTTGCGACGGAATTCTTTATAAGAACCATCATATAGGAAACGTAAAGTCCGACCTCTGGATGTGGTATTATCAATAACCTCTGCCACCAAAGTCTCGTCGTCACCAAAATAGAGTTTGTTACCAATACGTATTTTACGAGCTGGATCAACCAATACATCCCAAAGACGTTGTTCTTCGTTCAATTCTCTTAATAAAAATACTTCAATCCTTGCTCCTGTTTTTTCCTTGTTGCCATACAAACGCGCAGGAAACACCTTGGTATTGTTAAGAATCATGACATCGCCTTCATTGAAATAATCAATCAAATCCTTGAACATTTTGTGCTCTATTGTTTTCTTTTTTCTGTCGAGCACCATCAGACGGGATTCGTCTCTGTTTTCTGCTGGATGTTCTGCCAATAATTCTTCAGGAAGTTTAAAATTGAAGTGTGATAATTTCATATAGTATATTTTTCAGTTTGCAAATATACAATCTCGAAATAGGGGTTGTCAAGTAAATGACGGATTATTATTAGGTTATTTTAAATCCGATGGATTTTAGGTCTTCCCAAAAGGTAGGATATGATTTTGAAACGACCATTGCATCTTCGATTTGAAGGGAAGTTTTTAAGGCCAAAGGTGCGAACGCCATTGCCATTCTATGGTCATTGTAAGTTTTAATGGCCTCCCCTTTCCCCTCCGAAGGAGAGGAACTAAATATTGACTCAAACAAATTATGTGGTTTTAAAGTCAAACTATCGTCAGTGATTGTTACTTCGCCACCAAGTTTTTCGAGTTCAGTTTTTAGCGCCAAAAGTCGGTCGGTTTCTTTTATTTTCAAGGTGTGTAGACCTGTCAAATAACATCCAAGCCCAAGCCCAAAACAGGTGACTGCTATGGTTTGTGCTATGTCGGGAGCATTGGCCCCATCCCAACCTTCCCCAAAGGGAAAGGGGCTGTGCGTAGTTACTTTTTTAAGTGTGATTGATTTATTTTTAAATACAGTATGTACTCCAAACTCCTTATATATGTCACATAAAACTGAATCGCCCTGTAAACTGTTTTCTTTATAGGATGATAACTTAATCTCTGTCCCTATTTCACATAAAGCAACAATACTATAAAAATAGGATGCAGAAGACCAATCACTTTCAACTGTTAAGGTTTGAGGTTTGAGGTTTGAGGTTTGAGGTTTTACACTTATGATGTTTCCTACAAAAGACGATTGAATTCCGATTTGATTTAGCAGTTCCAAGGTCATGTTAATATAAGGAATCGATGTGATTTCTCCTTCTAACTTCAACACGAGTCCGTTTTTAAGTTTTGAAGCAATGAGCAGAAGCGCAGATATATATTGACTACTGACATTGGCTTTTAAAGTAACTTCACTTTTTACCAAGGATGTGCCTCGGATCTTTAGTGGTGGACAACCTTCGGTTTCCAAATACGTAATTTCAGCTCCCAATGTATTCAAGGCGTCCACTAATACCTTAATTGGTCGCTCTTTCATTCTTGGAGAACCCGTCAGTATAATGTCTCTACCCTCTTGAGTTGCAAAATAGGCCGTAAGAAATCGCATGGCTGTGCCAGCGTGATGGATGTCAATAACAGTCTCTTTTGAGCTTAAAGCTTTTTGCATTGCAACGGAATCATCTGAATTAGATAGATTTTCAATTTCAATTTCTGGATATAAGGCTTTTAGCAACAGTAATCGATTAGATTCACTTTTAGAACCTGTAATCTTGATTGGTGATTTTTGATTGCTGAGTTTTGATTTTTCGATGATGAAGTCCATTCGATTTACGATTTACGATTTACGATTTACGATTTACGAATTACGAATTTAAAAAAGCTATTCCACAAAGTGACACAAAGAAGGCACGAAGTTTCGCAAAGATTAAAATAAATTAAATTCCAAAAAGGGAAGCCGGATTAGGGAGTAGGGATTAGGGAAAAGTAGTAATTCTGAAATTAAAGTGTTGACTTAATATACTTAACTCTGAACTCTGAACTTTAAAACCTATTTAAGTTTTTCATTGTTTTGATGCCTATCGTGGTCGCGTTTGGTTTTTTTATCCATCTTCTTGTCGAAGGCGGCTTGCAAATCGATTCCTGTTTGGTTTGCCAGGCATAGTACCACAAAAACAACGTCAGCCAATTCTTCACCAAGGTCTTTGTCCTTGTCACTTTCCTTTTCGCTTTGCTCGCCATAACGTCGTGCGATGATGCGCGCTACTTCACCTACTTCTTCTGTGAGTTGGGCCATATTAGTCAATTCATTGAAATAGCGAACACCGTGCTCTTTAATCCAATTATCTACTGTTTTTTGGGAGTCTTGTAAATTCATAAAAAACCAATTACTTACATAAATATAGATTATTCTTTGTTTTTCGTATCAATAATAATGGTCACTGGACCGTCATTTATCAATTCCACTTTCATATCAGCTCCAAAGACGCCTGTATGTATTTGCTTGCCCAAATCATTTTCCATTTGTGCA
This sequence comes from Flavobacteriales bacterium, assembly GCA_038255205.1. GTDB lineage: Bacteria > Bacteroidota > Bacteroidia > Flavobacteriales > Flavobacteriaceae > JBPOFM01. The sequence goes on along the minus strand of JBBSLN010000275.1, from coordinate 462 downwards.
ATGAACGACTTATATAATGGAATGGCAGTTTCTGGTCTTGCAGCTCTTATATAACTTGGCCGATTACCTTTTTTAGTATTGGCATGTAATGTGAATTGGCTCACGACGATTGCTTCGCCATCAATATCTTTCAAAGAAAGATTCATCACATCTTCGTCGTCCCCAAAAATGCGGAGATGTACTAGTTTGTTTGAGAGCCATTTAATGTCTTCAAAAGTGTCATCATCAACTATACCCAATAAAACAAGCAATCCTTGACCTATTGAAGCAACTTCATTACCTTCAATGGTAACACTTGCTTTTGAAACTCTTTGAATGACTGCTTTCATTGGCCCCTAAATCCCTAGAAGGGACTTTGATATTTTTGATTATTTATTGAGACTGAAAACTCAATTCATCCACTCCTCCGTTCGGTAATGATCATCATCTCCTTCGAGCATCTGCAGATAACTTCTGTATCTT
>JBBSLN010000274.1:0-3992 GCA_038255205.1 Flavobacteriales bacterium | reverse complement strand
TTTGTACTGAACGACGCGGTCATCGTCAAAAAAACTATAAAAATTGAGTAAACAAATCAGTATCATAGGCTGCGGCTGGCTGGGCTTGCCATTAGCAAAACACCTACTTGGCAAGAACTGCAAAGTGAAAGGCTCCACGACGAGCATAGATAAAGTACCCATTTTAAAATCTGAAGGAATCGATGCCTTCTATATAGAATTAACAGAGGACGTAGCCAAAGGAGCTATTGAAAACTGTTTGTCTGGAAGTGAGATTCTTATTTTGAATATTCCACCAGGTTTGCGGAAACATCCAGAAACCGATTTTGTAAAGCGAATGTCTTTGTTAGTTCCTTATATCGAAAAATCATCTGTTAATAACATGCTTTTTGTGAGTTCGACCTCTGTTTTTAAAGACGACGAATCGATTCCTACCATCACTGAAGATATAATTCCAAATCCTGAAACTGAATCAGGAAGACAATTATGGGAAGTCGAAAAAATGCTTCAAACAAACGACCATTTCGATACCACTGTTCTGCGTTTTAGTGGCTTATTCGGCCCTAATCGGCATCCGGCAAACTATCTTTCAGGCCGAACAGACGTAAAAAATCCTGAAGCGCCTGTGAATCTAATTCATCTTGATGATTGTATAGAAATCATCACTCTAATAATTGAAAATAAGATTTGGAATGAAACTTTAAATGCTTCATCAAGACCGAATCCTTCCAAAAAAGACTATTATACTTCCGTTTGTAAATTTTTGGATGTGCCAGTTCCCTCTTTTAGAACCCATGGTATCAGTAAAGGAAAATTGATAAATTCTGAAAAATTGGTACAACTTTTGGACTATAATTTTCAGGTAAAATTGAACAATTAGTAAATTGTTAAGATTTTATCCTATTAATTTTTATAGTTTTAGCCCGTTAAAAAAATACACAATAACCCATGAAAAAATTAATACTTCTTTTGGTCGTTATGGCTTCTTTCAGCATAACGGCCCAAACAAAAACTGAACTTCAAAAACATTTTGAAGGGTATTACAAACAGATGAAACAGCAAGGTGATGTACAAGGCGTCATCAACGCAATGACTCATTTGGAGGTTTTAAAGCCATCGCAAGCAAGAAAAGACACCATTGCTTATTTGTATGTGTCTGAAAACATGAATGTAGAGGCATTGAATACAATAGGCATCGAAAAAAATGCAGACGATTCTGATTTGAATGCAGAGGTAAAAGCTTTAGCGCTTAAATCCTTGAACCAACCAAAACGCTCATTAGAGCATTATGAAGTATTGTTTAGTAGAAAACCAAACGCATACTTGGCTTACGAAATTGCCGATTTAAAAATTCAACTTCAAGATTTAGTCGGTGCAAAAACCAGTATTGAATATGGTTTGGCTAACTTAAAAGAGGATATGAAACATGCTTTTTATGAAACCCAACAACCTTATGAAACGTCACTCAAAGCTGCTTTTACTTATTTAAAAGCTTTGGTCATCTATAATGAAGATACTGCTAACAATGTTGAAAGTGCTATTGCCACATTGAATCACGCACTAGTAATGGATCCTAATTTTAATCTAGCGAGGATTAGTAAGGATGCATTGTTGATGAAGACGAAGGAGTAAAAAATCTTTTATTGCATAAATTAATAACAAAAAAGGCGGCCAATTGGCTGCCTTTTTTGTTAAATAGGAAAATCAACTACCAAATTCTAACACGCTCTTCAGGTGCCAAGTACATTGGGTCACCTTTCTTAATGTCAAAGGCTTGATAGAATGCATCAATATTTTTCAAAGGTTGAACGGCTCTGTTCATTCCAGGGGAATGTGGGTCGGTTTTGATACGAGTTCTTAAAGCTTCATCGCGCATTAAAGTTCTCCATACGGTTGCCCAACTCATAAAGAATCGTTGTTCTGCTGTAAATCCATCGATTTTTCCAGGTCGTCCATCTTCTTTAAAGCTTTGTTGTAGGCCATCATAGGCGGCTAATACACCTCCAAGATCTCCAATGTTTTCACCAAGTGTAAACTCACCATTAATATAAAGACTATCGGCAACTTCTACACTACTGTATTGGTCAGCCAATGCTTTCCCTCTTTTGGTAAATTCTTCCAAATCTTTATCCGTCCACCAGTTTTTCAGATTTCCATCGGCATCAAAACGTGCTCCTGAATCATCAAAAGCATGTGAAATTTCATGGCCAATTACCGCACCAATTCCACCATAATTCACGGCATCATCCGCTTTATAATTGTAAAATGGTGGTTGTAAAATAGCTGCTGGAAATACAATCTCATTGTTTAAAGGGTTGAAATACGCATTCACCGTTTGAGGTGGCATACCCCATTCTTTCTTGTCAACAGGCTCGTTGATTTTTGAATAATTCTTCTTCGTGGCCCATTCACCCACAGCAAGCATATTTTCAGCATAACTGTTACCCGTTTTTACTTGCATTTTTGAATAATCTTCCCACTCATCCGGATACGCAATTTTTACCGTAAACTTATCCAGTTTCTCAATGGCTTTTTCCTTTGTTTCGGCGGTCATCCAATCCAAAGCTTGGATACGGACTTGATATGCCTTAATGATATTTTTAATCATTTTTTCAGCTTTCGCTTTAGCTTCTGGCGGGAACTTGGCATCTACATAAACCTTTGCGATGGCTTCTCCTACCGTATTACTGACAGTCCCTAAAGCACGCTCATCTGCAGGCTGTTGTTTTTTTGCACCGTTTAGGGTTTTGCTATAAAAATCCCAATTGGCTTTCTCCATTTCGGTGGTTAACATACCCGCAGCATTGTTAAGTGTTGACCAACGCACCAAAGTTTTAATATCTTCAATCGAAGCGTCTTTTAACATGGAATTCATTGCAGTCATATATGTTGGCTGCATGACCATAAGAGTGTCCAAGGTCTTCTCAATACCTAAATCTTCAATATATTTTTCCCAGTTGATTGCAGGCGCCATGGCTTGTAATTCTTTGAGGCTTTTCGGATTGTTGTAATTACGCATATCACGACTTTGAACTTTGTCCAATCTCGGCTCTGCCAGTTTTGTTTCCATCGCTAAAATCATTTCAGCATCTTTGCGACCTTTTGCGTCATCAACTCCAATAAACTTGAACATTCTAACCATATGGTCCACGTATTGTTGACGTATTTCTTTCGATTTATCATCTTGATCTAAATAGTAGTCGCGATCTGGCAATCCCAAACCACCAGGTGTGATATACGGTGCATTCGTGCTACTATCATTCAAATCAGCAAAGGAAGCCAATCCCATAAATGGCGATGAAATGGCTATAGTCTCGGCTAATACAGTTTGAAGTTCATCAAGATTTTTTGCTGCATTAATTTTATCCAATGATGGCTGAAGTGGTTTGATACCCGCTGTATTACGCGCAACAGTGTCCAATTCAGTTTCAAATATAAGCAGGGCTTTTTTCTGGTCGGTACCTTCAGCATAGGTGTTAAGCTCTCGAGAACTATTGATGATTTCCAACACATCTTTTCGTGTTGATTTTCTCAATACGCTAAAACCTCCCCAAACTGATTCATCATCAGGGATTTTGGTGTTCTTTTGCCAATTGCCATTGACATAGGAATAGAAGTCATCTTTAGGGCTGACTGTCTTATCCATATTCTCTAAAACTATTCCAGGGACTTTATTTTCTTTAATGCTTGGTTTCTTTTCTGGTACATCTTGAGAAAAACCAGAATTCACGCCAAATAAGACAATAGTGGACAAGACCACTATCTTTTTTGTATATACTTTCATAAATTTCAAAATTTAATTTGACTAAAATTAGTGAATATTTAGATGCCTAAATGTGAGGATTGTTACATCTTAACAAAATATTAGGATGTCTTACTGTTTTGGGGACACGTCGGCTGATGGGTCTTCAATCACTTGAGATTCCAATTCAAACTTTTTATTTATTTGAAGATGGAAATTGGAGGTGGCCACTAAAAGCTCTTTAATATTTGAAAGAATCTCCGCCTTTTTG